>JAHCLN010000069.1 GCA_026125215.1 Opitutaceae bacterium | reverse complement strand
GCGCCGCTGCCTCATTGCAGCGGGCTGCCGCTGGCGCGCGTGCCGCACAGCGCGACCTCTATGCCGAGCTCGTGGGCAAGCGCCGCCCTGACCGCCAGGGCGCGATCCGCGGCGGCCTCGTCTTCGGCATAGACGACCTGCACGTGGTTCGCCTTGTGGCGGGCCATCATCTGGTCGCGCGAGACGCCGTAGGTGACGGCGTGCATGATCGGCCACTGCTCGGTGGTTTCTTCCCAGCGGCGTTGGGTCTCAGCCTGCGGCAGTGTGATGACCTTGGCGCGGCCGAGGTCCATCTTGAGCTTGCCGTTCTCGAGGAAGATGCGGCTCCACACGATCTCGCCGGGCTTGGCGATGCCGCGCACGGTGCCGCCGCCGAGCCGGAAATACATGTAGGGCTGGCGCATCGAGTCGGTGCCGCGATAGCCGTCGATGTGGTGGGCCGGCGGGGCGCTGCCCGAGATGAGGAAGACCCACACGTATTCGTCGGTGGTGCCGCTCCGGTCGTAATCGCCCCAGCGCAGGTCGTGCAGGGTGTTTTCCACCGGCTGACCGAGGG
Source organism: Opitutaceae bacterium (assembly GCA_026125215.1). GTDB lineage: Bacteria > Verrucomicrobiota > Verrucomicrobiia > Opitutales > Opitutaceae > UBA2377. The sequence continues at coordinate 17,522 of JAHCLN010000069.1, read as the reverse complement.
CTTTGTGCACGCGGTTGGTGAAGAGGCCGTCGAGGCCGGCGCATTCGTCCACCTCGTTGAAGTGGGTGAGCGGCTCGCCGTCGCGGATGATCTCGCCCTTGGCGTTGGCCACGGGCGGGCGGTCAGAATTGTTGAGGATGCCCTCGACGAGGTCGGAGGCGGGCAGGAGGTCCTTGAGGCCCTGCTGGTATTGGATGCCGATCGACTCGCAGCCGAACTCGTCGGCGATGCGCAGGGCGGCGACGTAGGTTTTGCACTGCCAGAGCACCTGCTCCTCGGTGAGATCTTCGTCGGGGTTCTTGCCGAGGTGGAACTTCATGCCCTTGGCCTTGAGCCAGTCGTAGACGGCATGGGCTTCGGCGTCGGTGACCTGGGTGGCGCCGTAGTAGAGGGCGGACTGCGAGAGGCGCTCCTTGTAAACGCCGGTCTTGAAGAGCAGTTCGTCGGGGATGATGGCGTTATACATGCCCATGCAGCCTTCGTCGAAAACGCCCATGATGGACTTGCGGCGGCGCAGGTCGTCGGCGAGCCGCTTGGCGAGCGCGCGGGCCTTCGGTGGCACGGTGGCGCGGGCGAGGGGTTTCACGTGGGCGGTGCGGTGCTTCACGACGCCGGTCTTCAGCCAGGCGGCAAGATTGGTGAGGAAGAAGTCGTCGGTGAAGTCCGCGCTCCAGAGCGTGGAGTATTTGACGCCGGCCTTGGTGAGGGAGCCGTTGAGATTGAGCATGCCGACGAGCCCGGGGGCGGTGCCGGACCAGTTGGCCACCGTGAGGATGGGGGCTTGGTGCGAGATAAGCCCGTGCAGGATGTGGTGGGAATACTGCCAGACCGCCTCGGCCACGATGATGGGCGTCTTGGGGTCGATGCCGGCGAAGACCTGCATGCCCTCCTTCTGCGAGCCGATGAAGCCGTGCTTGAGCTCCGGCTTGTAGGGATGGGCGCGGACGAGCTTGTAGCCGAGCTTGGCGACGGCGGCGGTGAGCTGGCGCTCCATGGCTTCCTGGCCGGGCCAGGTCTTTTCGTTGGCGGACTGGCGCAGGTCGCCGTTGGCGATCAGCAGGATGGTTTTCTTGGGGGATTTTTTCATGACGGGGAAGGTTGCTAGATAAAATCGGCGTTGCCGGAGGGGAAGCGCACGGGGGCAGGGAGGTGATTATGCACTGGCAACGACCGGTCCGGAATGGATACTTTGCGAAAAGGCATGGATAAAATCGGCAGGAAACAGCGGCCCGAGCTGCTCTCCCAACAGGTGACGGGCGCGCGGTATTTTTTCCTCAATCTGGCCCCGACGCGCGGGGCACGGGTGGGCCCGGCCTTGGGTGGACGCGAGCTGTGCAACCCCGATTACCGAATCATCCGTGAGAGCTATGCCTACGATGGACTGGAATACGTCAGCGAAGGAGCAGGGTGGGTGGAGCTCGACGGGCGGCGGCATCCCTTGGGGCCGGGTGCGGTCTTCGCCTACGGCCGCGCGACCCGCTGCGAAATCCAGACGGATCCGGCCAAACCGATGGTGAAGTATTTCGTATGTCTGACCGGTGGCGCGGCAGCCAGGCGGCTGGCCCGCGCGGGGGTGGCGCCGGGAGGCCTGCAGGTGCTGGCGGCCCATGCGGAGTTGCGGGGGTTGTTCGAGGATTTGATCCACGAGGGCCAGCGGCCGGGGCGACTGGCATTGGAACTTTGCGCCGCGCGGCTGGAACTGCTGCTCCTCAAGATCGAGGAGCATATCCGGGCCGGGGCGCGGGGGGAGGATCCGGCCCGTGAACGGTTTTTACGCTGCAAGGCCCTGATCGAGGAGCGGGCGGAGAAGCTGGTGACGCTGGAGGAAATCGCGGCGGCGGCCGGACTGGAGGTTTCGAGCATCTGCCGGCTGTTCCGGCGGCACCACGATTGCAGCCCCTACCAGCACCTGCTGCGTCGCAAGATGACGCTGGCGGCGGAGCATCTCGTGGAAAACGGCGGATTGGTGAAAGAGGCGGCGCAACGCGTGGGTTTTGCCGATCCGTATCACTTTTCCCGCTGTTTCAAGGCCGTCCACGGCGTGGCTCCGCGCGACCTGCTGCGCTACCGGCGGACGGGTTAATTGGCGGACTCGACCGCAAGCTGCGACTCGACCTGGGTGACGCCCTCGGTTTCGAGGGCGAGCCGGATGGCTTTGCCGATGAGTTCGGCGGAGGCGGCGTGGCCCTGCAAGGTGACCCGGCCCGCCGTGCAATCGATGTTGATGGCGAGCGCCGAGAGATCGCTGTCCAAAGCGTATTTGCCCTTGAGGACGGCAACAATGCGCGCATCGGACATGGTCTCACGGGCGGTCTGGGTCTTGGTGCGCACGACCTTGCCGGCCTTGGCGAACTCGGCCCTGATGTCCGCCGACGTCAGGTTCCAGTCCGCAAGTTGGGAAGTGATGGTCTGTTTTGTTTCCGCAGCGGCTTCCTTGGTGCGTTCAACCACCGAGGCGGTCTGCGCAGGCAGGGACGAGTTGCGGGACTCCCGGTTGAGGTAAACCCGGCAGGAGAGCGCGCCCAGGATGGCGCCGATGAGAAGAAAAATGACCGCGTTTTTCATGAGTGTCTGGGTTTGGTGCCGCGCACAGACCGGCGAGACCGGCCTTGGTTCGCCGCATTTTGCGGACCGGCCGGAATCGAGCGTTGCCCGGGAGGGGGCGGGTTGTTTCGCTGCCGGCACCCATGGCAACCAAGACCGCCCTCATCACCGGCGCATCGCGCGGCATCGGCCGCGGCATCGCGCTTGAACTCGCCCGCGCGGGCTCCCGCGTGGCCATCAACTACGCCGGCAATGCCGAGGCGGCCGCCGAGGCGCTTGCCCTCGTCCAGGCCGCGGGCGGCGACGGCTTCATCGTGCAGGGCGACGTGGCCGTGGCGGCCGACCGCGAGCGGCTCGTGGCCGAGACGGTGGCGCAGTTCGGCCGGATCGACCTCCTCGTGAACAACGCCGGCGTGGCGCCGAAGGTGCGGGCCGACCTGCTCGATGCGGGCGAGGAAAGCTTCGACCGGCTCCATGCGATCAACCTGAAGGGGCCGTTCTTCCTCACGCAGCTCGTGGCGAAGCAGATGCTCAAGCAATCGCCCGATGCCGAGGGCTTCCGCGGCCGCATCGTCAACATCACGTCGATCTCGGTTTACACCGCCTCGATCAACCGCGGCGACTACTGCATGGTGAAGGCGGGGCTGGCGATGATGACCAAGCTCTTTGCCGACCGGCTGGCGAACGACGGCATCAACGTCTATGAGATCCGTCCCGGCGTCATCGCCACCGACATGACCGGCGGCGTGAAGGAGAAATACGACAAGCTCATCATCCACGACGAGCGCGGCATCACGCCGATCCGCCGCTGGGGCAAGCCCGAGGACATCGGCCGCGCCGTGCGCGCCATCGCCGAGGACCGCTTTCCGTTCTCGACCGGCGCCTGCTTCGACGTGGACGGCGGCTTCCACCTGCACCGGTTGTAACGCTGTTCCGTCAATTTCGTCTGATCGACGCGGATAACGGCACGCTACCCATCCCAGGAATTGCTGCACCGATTGAACAAAAATCTATGGTTGTTGGTGTGGGTGCTGGCTTGTGTTGAGGTCTGCGCCCAGCACCGACTCCTGCATGATGACGGACGGGAGCAGCTTGAGGTCGTGGGCACAATTGAAGGTGCAGCTGCCTATCTGGAAGACGGCAGATTAAGGCCGGTCAGTTCGCAAGGCCGGTTCATTTTGGAAACAGGCGGTGTGTTTGCCGCAGTGGATGGTGAGACAAATGTCTTTTATCACTTGGCACGGGTTCCTGACGCTTCACGCAACGACCGCCGCGACCGCTGGGTTGTTACCTGGTGGCTGACAATCAATCCGCAAGGCGATGTCGCCAACCTCTACGCCATGCGCGGCTGGGAGGTTGAGAATGAAGTTCGTCGCGTCGCCCTCAAGCCCCTGCCCACCCTCATGGGCGGAAAGGACCTGACGGTTTCCGACCGTTTTTTGATCGATGAGGATGAAATCGGGGGACGGTTGCGCATCCATGTTTTCCGCGGAGGACAGGAGGTCGCGCAGGATGCTGGACGGAAGGGCGGAGACATGAATGCGAGGGAGTTTTTTGAGCAGGCGCTTCGCGGCGACACCGAAGCCCTGCAGCACAGATCCCCGGCCGACATGCGTGCGGCGGTCCGGGCATTGAAGCCGGCGCAAATCAACGCCATTGTGCAGGCCGGGCATGTGGAAGTGGTGAAGCGTTTGTTGCACTCAGGACTAAATGTCAGGTCGCGGGACAAAGCGGGACGCACGCCATTGTTCGCCGCAGTTGGAGCTGGACGGACCGAGGTGGTAAACAGGCTTCTGGCCGCAGGTGCCGATGCCGGTATCCGCCCGATGGGATCAGGCCACAGTGCGCTCACCCTGGCGTGCGAACTTGGGCACACGGAAATTGTGCGGCAGCTACTGACGGCCGGAGCCAAGCCGAATGCCAAAGGCTGGTTGGGAATGGACCCGCTCTGGTTCGCGACTTACGCCGGGCATCATGAAATCATTGATGCTTTGCTGGCAGCCGGAGCGAAATGGCCGACGGACAAGGATCGTCTGAAGTCACTGCTGCACATGATGGCGTCAGCCATCCGCTATGGGCACGGCGGAGTGGTCGAACGCCTCTTGGCTGCTGGAGTTGATCCCGACATGTCGGCAGACAACGCTCCATTGCTCATTTTGGCGGCCTATTGGGTTCAGCCTGACGTGATGCAGACACTGCTGGATGCCGGAGCCGACAAAAACCGACGAAACGCCGCCGGGGAAACCGCGCTCATGATTGCCGCGATGCGGGACCGGCTGGATATGATGCACATCCTGTCCACGGCTGGGGCAGACATCAATGCAACGAACCACGCCGGCCAATCGGCGTTGCTTATGGCTCTGGAAGCCAACGCCCGCAACGCGGTTCAGGCGCTCCAAGCACGAGGGGCAGACACCGAGCCTGTGCGAAAACATGGCCAACAGGCCCTCATTCAAGCCATGCGCAGAGGTGATCGTGGCGGGGTCGAGTCACTTCGGCAGATGGGTGCACGTTTGAAACTGGATGACCCCCATGTGCATGACCACTTGGTCTTGGCAATCGCCATGGGGTTTGAAGGAGTGATTGCCGATGTGCTTGATGACGGATGGGAACTCGACCGGCTCATATACGGAGCTTGGAGTATCCGTGGGGTAGCTCAGCGATATGGACGGGCCGCACTGCTGGATGTGCTCATGCAGCGTAGCGGGCAGGATGCAGCGCCCATGCATTTGCCCACGGTTGTTCGCCCTGTCGGGGCGGAACGCCTGCAACTTATCGAGAAGCAGGCGCCGATTTATCCGCGACGGCTTATCGCAGAACAGGTGAGCGGTGAAGCTGTGGTGGACGCCTATGTGCACCCCGATGGAAGGGTTGTGCTGCCCAGCGTCCGTAGCGCCGACCGACCGGAGTTCGGGGAGGCTGCCGCGATGGCTGCGGTTCAGTGGCGCTTTGCCCCATCTGGGACGGGTTCATGGCGGCGCGTGCAGATGCCCTTCGGCTTTGCCAGCCCTGAATTGGGACAGTTGCAGGTTTTTGAAGCCATCACGGTGGACCAAATGCCGGCACCGCTGCGGCAAGATCCGGTTGTCTATCCCTCGAATGTCCCCGCGGTGCCAGGGCTGGCTCTGCTGGAGTTGCTCGTCAATGATGAGGGCGGGGTGCATTCCGTGCGAGTCATGGCCCTGACTGAAACAGCCTTGCTCCGGCCGATCATGGACGCCGCGCTCAACTGGCAATATCGGCCGGCGGTCAAGGAAGACCAGGCGGTGTGGATCCGATTGCGCATCTTGCTGCTCCTGCCTGAAAGCCGTTCTATCTCGGCCCAAGAAAATGTGCCGACGGTGGAGCCGGTAGATCGCAAGACGCGCCTGCCGCGTGTCATAGCGGCTCCGAATGCCGAGCTTCCTGCAGCAATCGGTCAATCACGCCATATCCAAGTCATCCTCTTATCCTGCGAAATCGGTCCCCGTGGAATCCCTGAGAATATTGATGTGGTGGCAAATTCTTCAGACCTGATGTTGGAAGGATCCGTAACCGCCCTTACACGCTGGCGTTTCGATATGGGTCGCCGTGGCAGTGAAGCTACCCTCGGCAGAATCATGGTTCCGTTCATATATGTGCCGCCCAACCCTTTGCCGCTGGCGGAGCAAAAAGGCGGGCAAGAGGGACTTTAACCGCAAAAACTGCGGGCCGCCTTGAACTTACCGGTAGCTTGGCTAGGTTCGTCAGGTATGAAAAAACTCATTGCTCTCCTCTGTTCCCTCGCGCTTGCCACGGCGGTTTTTGCCGGCGGCAAGTTTGCTGAAATCTCCCACGACGAACTCCAGGCCGCCATCGCCAGCAATAGCGTCACGGTCATTGATGTGAACGGCTCGAAGTCTTTCGAAAAGGGCCGCATCCCCGGCGCGATTGACTTTGCCGCCAACAAGGACCGGCTCGCCGAGCTCCTGCCGGCCGACAAGAATGCGCTGATCGTGGCCTACTGCGGCAACGAGCGCTGCAGCGCCTACCGCAACGCCGCCATCGCGGCGGAGAAGCTCGGCTACACGAACATCAAGCATTACTCGCCCGGTCTCGCCGGCTGGAAGAAGTCCGGCGCGCCGATGGACAAGAGCTGAGCCCGATCGTCGCCCTGCCTGGCAAGCCCGGACAGTTTTGTCCGGGCTTTTTCGTGGGCGGTCCCAAAGCTTTTTCCCCTCGCCGTGTGCGGCCGTCCCGCCACGTTCGCGGGCATGCTGCTCATCGGACAGGCCGGCTTTGAGAAATTGCTCGCGGGCGAAGTCACCGCCGGCGGCGGCGTGGTGCGACGGCAGGGACCGGGCTGGGTCTTGGCGGAGCAGGTGCCGGCAGAGGTGGCGTTTGCGCATGTGACCGTGACCGGCGGGGTCGAATTGGCCGGCGACAAGGTCAACGCGCTGGCGCAGCAGATCGCCGACTATTTCATGCAGAGCCTGCAGGGCGAGCGGATCGAGGCGCCGTGGCCTTGTGTGTTTGCGGGGCCGGCGGAAATGGTCGGGCTGGGCCGACGGATCGGCGCGGTGGAGGAGGCCTTTTTGGCGCTCCTGAAGAAACGGTTTTCCCGTGTGGCCAAGCTCGCAACGCCGGACCTGCCGCGCGGCGTGGCTGCGACACGCGGATTATTGGTGTGGTTCACAGATTTTGGCCGGGTGCTGGTGGCCCGCGAGCTCGCGACCAACGGACAACGCCGGATGGCGGACGACGATCTTGCGCCCTCGCGCAGCTACCTCAAGGTCGAGGAGGCCTACATCGTCCTCGGGCGCGAGCCGGTGGCGGGCGAGACCGTGGTGGACCTGGGCGCGGCGCCGGGCGGCTGGAGCTACAGCGCGGCCAAGCGTGGCGCGCACGTCATTGCGGTGGACAATGGCCCGCTCAAGGGCGGTGCGCTGAACCATCCGCGGATTGAGCACCGGATGGAGGATGCGTTTAATTTTCAGCCCTCCTTCGCCAAGGCTTCGGAGGGCACAACCCATGCGGGCATGGGTTGTGACTGGCTGTTCTGCGACATGGTCGAGGAGCCGCATCACGTGTTGAAGCACATCGTGGAGCCCTGGCTGAGCCGCGGCTGGTGCCGGCGGTTTGTGGTCAACCTCAAGTTTGGGCGGGTCGATCCCATCGCGTTGCTGCGGGAACTGCGCGCCCCGGATTCCGTGCTGCAGCGGCATGCGCCCGGCGTCTGCATCCGGCACCTTTATCACGACCGGGAGGAGTTCACCTTGGCCGGAGAAGTGACGGTGCGCTGAAGATTTGTTTGGTTTGGGCCGCCTGCTGCGTCAGGGTGGGGCATGGCCAATTTTTCCAAGCCGGATCCGAGACCCCGGGGGACGGGAGCTGCCCGTGAGTTTGTCGCGCCCGCCGGGCAGGTGCGCCAGCGGGGCGAGGCGGCGCCATATCCGGCGGTGGAGCGTGTCGCCGCGAAACGACCGGAGCGGTCCGAACCGGCCGCGACCGGCGAAGGCTTGCGCGGGTCGCGCAGCGGTCCGGCCCGGGATGAGTTGAAGCTCTGCGGACTGGCCGCGGTGCGGGCGCGGTTTGCGAAGGATCCGGACTCCATCCTGCGGTTGTTTTTTGACGAGCCGACGAGCCGCCGGGTCGGCATCATGAGCAAGGTGCTGGCCCAGGCGAAAAAGGTTTACCGGTGCGTGCCGCCGGCGGAGCTGGAGAAGATCGCCGGGTCCGTGCACCATGGCGGCATCGTGGCGGTGGTGAAGGCGCCGGTCCTGCGCACGCCGACCGGGGACAACCTGCGGTCGTGGGCGGCGCGGCGGGAGACAGTGCTGGTGCTCGACCGCATCGGTAATGCGCACAATCTCGGCGCGCTCGCACGGACGGCGGCGTTTTTCGGTGTGCCGCGGATCGTGCTCGCGGAGGACGGGTCGGCCGCCAAGCCCTCGGATGCGGCGCACCGGGTCGCGGAGGGCGGCTTGGAGCATGTCGAAGTCTGGCAGACAAAAGATCTCGTGACCTTGGCCAAGCAACTCGCGCTGGCCGGCTACGAAGTGGTCGGCGCGGCGACGCGCGGCGGCCGGCCCGAGGCGAACCGCCTCGCCGAGAAACCGGTGGCATTGGTGCTTGGCAACGAAGAGCACGGCCTCGCGCCGGAGCTCGCCCGGGCCTGCACGCGGCTGGTGACCATCCCCGGCGTGGGCGCGGTCGAGTCGCTCAACGTGTCGGTGGCCGGCGCGGTGCTGCTGTGGGAACTGGTCGCGCGGCGGGGCCGGCCTGCTTCCGCTTGAAGCCATCCGCAACCAACCTGCTGAGGTTGCAATCCGCCGTGCGCGGAGAAAGGCGGGGTGGAATTCAAATGTCGCGCCAGCCATCCAGGGTGTAGCGGCTGGCCCGGTTGCCCTCCAAGGCGACGAGGTGGATCCAGCGGTGGTCGAAGAGCCGGCGGACAGCGGGTTGGGCGCCGAGCACGGCCTCGATGCGTTCGCGGGGTGCTTCGACATAGACGGTAAGGCGGCGTGGCTCGTGCATCCATTTTTCGCCGTCGTGGATCGACTGGAGCGGCAGGCCAACCTTGAGATCGCCGCCGTTGCCCTCGAGCACGCCGATTCCACCGACGACGTTGTGCAGGACTTTGTTGCCGCTGCCGTAGCGCTCAGGGTCAACCCGTGAGGCGTAGTATTGCAGGTTGATCCAGCTGGCTACGACCACGGGGGCACAGAGGATGAGCGTTAGCACCTGATCCCCTGAGTCGGCGGCAGCGTCGTAATCGTGGAGGAAGACACGGCCGTCGAGCTTGAGCCCGGCGGTGCGGCTGCGCGGGGCGGCGACCAAAGCGGCGTTGTTGGCGAGGCCCCACTCGGGCCTGACTTGGGCGATGTCCGCCGCCCGGGCGCGCACGGTGGCGTCGAGGACAGGGGCAGGCAGGGCGGCGGGGTCGAGGCCGAGCGACGGGGCGCGTTCCCGCCGGGCGGCGGCTCCAGCGAGGGCGAGGGCTTGGCGCAAACCGGCCAGATCGGCCTGGTGGGTGGCGGGCACGCGCTCGAGGTCGAAGAGCGCGACATCATCGGTAGTGGTGTTGTGCAGACCGGCCAGAAAGACGCTATCGGCGGGAATGGCGATGCCTTGGTCCGCCAGCCGGGCGCGCACGTCAGGATCGTTCAGCGTGGCGGCGGCGAGGCGGGCGTTGACGTCGCCGGCATGGCCGCCGCAGGCGCCGCAATCGAGGCCGGAGGCGTAGGGGTTGTTGGCGCTGGCGCTACCGTGGCCGCAGATGAGCACCAGCCGGGCGAAGTTTTTCGTGAGGCCCATGTTCTTGAGGGCTCCGGCGGCGAGGGCGGCGCGGGTCTCGGGCGCGGCGGAGGCGAAGCCGGGCGTGACCTTGGAACAGGCCGGGCCGCGGTTCTGGCCTCTGCGGCTGAGTGCGGCGCCGAAGGCGATGCCGGCGGTCTCGACGAAAGAGAAACAGGAGGCGGCGGAGTTTTGGAATGCTTTCCAGGCACCGGCCTCGGCGCGGTCGAGGCGGGCGGCTTCGGCTTCGGCGGCCGGCAAGGGTTCGCAGGTCTCAACCGGGGGCACGAGCAGGACGGGACAGCGCGAGGCGGCCGTAGGCGCGGCGGCAGCGCGGTGGGCGACGGGGAACCCGAAGAAACCGGCGAAGCCGATAGTTTGGGCAGCCGGCAGAGCGGCTTCGAAATGGCGGCGAAAGACCTCGGAGCGCACGTCGATGCAGAATACGGCCTGGGCGGCCGGCCGGCCGGAGGGCGCGGCGGATGGCGCGGCGGCGAGGGCGCGGCCGAGCTTACGCTGGAAGCCGAGCTCGTAAGCGTGCTGCCAGAGGGCGAGGGCCGTGAGCCGGGCGGCGTCGGGGGCGGGAGCTTTTTGGTGCCGCCAGTCGGCGCGGAAGATGCCGTCGCGGGCGAAGGCGCGGTAGAGCGCGGCGTCGTAGGCGAGGCGGATGGCGAGCAGGTCGCGCAACACGCAGTTGGCGCGGCCGCGCAGGGCGTCCTCGCGGGCGAGGTATTGGGCGTGGCCGGCCCAGCCGGCAATGGTGGCGAGCTGCCGATGAAAGAAGTCCGCGAGGTCCACCGTCTGTGGGTCGAGAGTCTCCACGCAGCGGGTGATGGCCGCGAGGCCGTCGTCGGGCAGCCCTTCGACGAAGGCACGGAAACCTTTCAGACCGAAGGCCTCGGGGTTGTGGTCGTGGCGGGCGGCTTCGCGCCAGCCGGCATAGAGGCCGCTGGTTTTCCAAGGTGAGTTCCACGTGGTCTGGTTTTCGTCGAAGGTGACGGCGCACCACTTGGAGATCTCGTCCACCACGAAGACACCCCAGTGGGCGCGCGGGCGTTCAGCATCCAGCAAGTCGGCCACGGTGGCGATGGGACCGGGGGCGGCTTCGCGCCCGGCCTCGTCGAGGGCGGCGAGCAGGCGGGCGGGCGTCCAGGCCGGGCCACCGATCTCGGACAAATCCGCCTCGGTGATTTCGCCGGCCGCGAAGGCCCGGCGGTAGTCGGCGGGGGACTGGAGCGGAGCGGCGCCGACGGTGCGGTGCAGCAAGGCGCAGGCTTCGGTGAAGGGACGGTCGAGCAAGCCGACAAAGGGATTCACCGCGACGAAGTGCCGGAGCGGCCAGAGCGGTGGCACGCGGGCAAGTGCGGTCTCGATGGCGGCGGCAATATCCCGGGTGGGCGTGGCGAGCGTGGAGGTTGGCATGAGCGGATAAGGTTGTGCGGTGCGGTTGGCGGACGCGGATCAGACGCTGACCGGATGACGCGGCCAGAGGTGGCCGAGCAAGCGGTTGAAGAGAGTGCCGAGGTAAAAGCCGTTCAGGGCGTGGACATAGAGGCGGCGGCCGAAATCGCGGCGGTTGGCGCGCCAGAGCATGGCTTGGAAGAGGAAGAGGCCGGCAAAAATGGCCCCGACCGCGACGAGCAAGCCGAGCGGAGGCCGGGCGGCGGGGAGATGGGTGAAGAGCGAGGAAGCCCCGGCGTGCAGTGCCAGACTCAGCACCGCCACCGCGCAGGCGACGGCGAGGCCGCGCAGGACGGTGCGCGGGCCGCCGCCGGAAGACCAGGCGCGGGCGACGCCGTAGGCGAGGGCGAGCGTGAGCACGACGCCGAATACGCCGAGCGGGAGCGGGGCGCCGGGCGCGAAGGCGTGAAGCGCGGTGGCGGTGAGGGCCACGAGGAGGCCCCCGGCGAGCACGCCGACAGTGAGCGCCGGCGTGCGCAGCGGGATGGCGGCGCGCGGGACCGCGCCGATGGTGGACCCGGCGGTGAGAAAGCTGTGGGCCTTGTAGAGCGAGTGGGCGACGATGTGCAGCAGGGCGAGGCCGTAGGCGCCGAGGCCGCACTGCAGAATCATGAAGCCCATCTGGGCGATCGTGGAGTAGGCCAGGGCACGTTTCACGCTGGGCTGGGCGAGCATGACGACGGCGCCGAACGCGGCGGTGAGCGCCCCGACGACGGCGAGCAGATGCAGGGCGGCCGGGGCTTCGGCGAAGACTGGAGAGAAACGCACGACCAGGAAACCGCCGCCGTTGATGATGCCGGCGTGCATGAAAGCGGAGACCGGCGTGGGGGTCTCCATGGTGTCGGGCAGCCAGCTGTGGAAGGGGAACTGGGCGGATTTCATAATGGCGCAGGCGGCGAGCAGCACGGCCGCGGGGACGAGCCCGCCGGTCTGACCGGCGGCGATGGCGGCAAAGAGCGCCTCGAAGTCGAAGGTGCGGTGATGGGCGTGGAGGACGAGGGCGGCGGCAAGCAGGCAGATATCCCCGAGGCGGCTGACGACAAATTTCTTGCGGGCGGAGAACACCGCGCCGGCGCGGTTGGGATAATGGAGGAGCAGGCGGTGCAGGCAGAGGCTGGTGCACACCCAAGCAGCGAGGAGGAGCAGCAGATGGCCGGAGAGCACGAGGGTGAGCACGGAGGCGAGGGTGAGGCTCATCCAGGAGAAGAAGCGCGCCTGCCCCGGGTCGCCGGCCAGATAGCGGCGGGAGAAGCGCAGCACGACCGTGCCGAGAAAGGCCACGAGCACGACCATCACGGCAGAGACGGCGTCGAGCCGCAGGGCGAAGGCGAGGGCGGAGTCGGTGCCGAAGGGCGCCCAGCGGGCGGTGAGCGGCCCTTCGAGCACGAGAAGCGCGGCGGCCGCACCGGCGAGAGCAACCGCGGCAGCGGCGCCGCGGGCGGCGATTTTTCCCGCGAGGGCGGGGCCCGCCAGCCGGGTGGCAAGGCCCGCCAGCAAGGGCAGGGCGGGAATCAGGACGAGGACCAAAGAAAATACCGGGCGCATCGCTAAGGATACTAGCGGCGGCTTGCGTTTTAGACAATTATAGCATTTTGAATAATAGATTAAATTTTATTTAACTTACCGGCAGTCTCATGGCCTTTTTGAATTATCATCATCTGCGGTATTTCCGGGTCATTGCCCACGAGCTGAGCCTGGCGCGGGCGGCGGAAAAGCTGAACCTGTCGGCTCCGGCACTGAGCATCCAGCTGCGGCAGTTGGAGGAGAGCCTCGGGCACAAGCTCTTCGACCGGGAGCGGGGCGGGCTGGTGCTGACCGAGGCCGGGCGGCTGGCGCTGGACTATGCCGACACGATCGGCCGCGCGGGCGAGGAGCTGATGGATGTGATGCAGCAGCGTCCGCGGGGCGGCGGCCGCCAGGTGCTGCGCGTGGGCGCGATGGCGACGCTGTCGCGGAATTTCCAACTGGAGTTTCTGCGGCCGGTGCTGCACCGGCCGGAGGTGGAGGTGATCATCCGGTCGGGGCCGTTGCGGGAGCTGCGGATGGCCTTGCAGGCGCACGAGGTGGACGTGGTGCTGTCGAACCAGCCGGTGCGCCGGGATGCGGAGACGCCGTGGCACAGCCACCTGCTGGCGGAGCAGCCGGTGAGCCTGGTGGGCGTGCCGGCCTGGCGGAAAAGGAAGCTGGGATTTCCGCAGGATTTCCGCGATGTGCCGGTGATCCTGCCGAGCCTGGAGAGCAACACGCGCGCGGCGTTTGACCGGCTGGTGACGGCGGCGGACGTGCGGCCGCGGATCATGGCGGAGGTGGACGACATGGCGATGCTCCGGCTCCTGGCGCGGGAGGGCGAAGGGCTCGCCTTGGTGCCGCCGGTCGTGGTGCGCGATGAAATCGAGAGCGGGGTGCTGGTCGTGACCCACCGCATCCCGCAGATCCGCGAGACTTTTTATGCGATCACGCCGAGCCGGCGCTTCCCCAATCCCCTCGTGGGGGAACTGGTCGGAGCGATGGTCGGGCGCATGCGCGCCGGATGACGACCGCGGGGCTCAGCCCAACAGCCGGCCGAGCCAGCCGGATTTTTTCCCCGGCGCGGCGGGCAGGGGCAGCTCGGGCACGCCGAGGATCGGTTCGTAGTGGCCGGCTTTCTTGTAGAGGATGACGACGTCCTGCATGCCCCAGGCTTCTTCCAGGTAGGCGCGCATGATAACATCGGGATAGCGCTGCAGGACGCGCATGAGCCATTCCGGCGAGGTGAGGCTGAGGCCGTAATCTTCCTCCGGCGTGCTCTCGAAGTAGCGCTGGTAGGCGAAGCCGGTGCGGGCGTATTCCTCCAGCAGGGCGGGCTTGTCGATGTTTTCGGCAACATTACGCCGGCCGCGGGCGAGCAGGCTGGAGACGGTGCGGCCCTGCGTGCTGAAGACGATGACGCCGCATTCGCGGGTCCACTTGATCAGGCAGTCGAGGGTGCGCAGCCAGCGCTCCTGGTTGAGGTGCGTCACGAGCGAGCCGACCCAGATGAGATCGAACTGGGAGGCGAAAGGCAGCTTGCGCAGGTCGGGCTCCGAGTAAACCGGGAGGGCGCCGAACTGGCGGGCGCAGAAATCCACGCCGTCGCGCTCAAGGTCGCAGGCCGTGATCTTGGCGTAGCCGTAGTGCGCGCGCAGCCAGCGCAGCACGCGGCCGTGGCCGCAGGGCAGGTCGAGGATGTCGGGGTAGTGGGGTTTGTCGCAGAGCTGGCCGGAGAAATGGATCAGCTCCAGCGCGCGCCGGCCGAGGTCGAAATACTGCTCTTCCAGCCCGGGCGAGACCATGCCGTCCTTCGGGGCGAGGGTGCGGTCAACCGGCAGGCCGGAGAAATCGTAAAGCGCGGGCATGGCGCCGAAATTCGCGGCCCGCCGCGGACCGGGCAAGCGGAGAATCGCGTTTCAGCGCGCCGGCAGCAGGGACGGGGCGTTGGGTGCCGGACCGGCGATCACCACCGGCGAAGCCCCGTCGCGGACCAAGTGGTCCACCACGCGGTAAATTTTTGACGGATCGTCGGCGAGGCTGATGACGCGGCGGTCGACGGGGAAGTGCCGGGTCACGGTGCACAGGTGCAGCACGTTGTCGGGGCCGGGCGGGGCTTCGCGTGCCGCGGCGTTGCCCGGCGAGAGCGGCGGGCGGTTGAGCCAGGCGGGGACGGTGATGACGCAGTTTTCGAAGATATTGGCGGCGGTGCCGGCGCCGTGCAGCCGCAGGTCGGTCTCGAACCGGGCGTGCAGGAACACATTGCCGCGGCTGGGCGAGGCGCCGGACTGCAGCACGACGCTGTTGATGGCGCGGGCCTGCAGGTCGGTCACGAGCACCGCCTCGCTGCCGACGAGCGCGAGGCTGCCCGAGCCGGGCCCGCGGTTGTGCGCGCCGGTGAGCTCGAGATTTTCCAGCGTGATGTGCCGGCTGTCGGCGACGACGAGCGGATGGCTGCCGGAATTTTTGACGACGCAGTTCGTCACCCAGCAGTTTGCGGCGCGGTCGAGCAGAATGGAGACGACGTGCAGATCCGTCTGTCGGCCGGGATTGTCCGCAAACGCCTGCGATGAGGCCGGGTCGGGCGGCGGGCTGGACGAGACAAAGTCGATGGCCAGATTCATGAGGCCCGCGCGTTCAACCTCCGACAACAGCAGGCCCGCGGTCCATTCGCCCGGTCGTGGGTCGCGCAGATCGGCCGGCCGGTCGCTGCGCAGGGCGAGTTCGATGATGGTGGTGAGCGGGCCGGTGCCGCGCAGCACGATGCCGGTGCGCAGCCGCAGGCTTGTCTCAAGCCGGTAGCGTCCGGCCGAGAGGGCGATGACGCCCCCGGTGGCCGGCGCGGCATCGATCAACGCCTGCAAATCGTCCTCCGGGGTCGCGCGGGCGGCGACGGGCAATGCGGCGGGGATGCCGCCGGTCACGCCGGCCCGGCTCCACTCCGTCGCGGGATAGCCGCCAGCCGTCGCGGCCGCGGCACCGAGCGCGATGAGCAGGGCGGGCCACAGGCGGAGAACAGAACGAAGCCGGATCATCACGCCCCATGAATCCCGTTTTCCCATCAAGGCAAAGCGCAAAACCGCCGCGGTTGGTTTTAGGCTTCAACCGCGGGCGCCGACCGGGCTTAGTGGCCGCAATCCGTATTCCATGGTTGCCCAACCCATCATTCCTCCCGCCGCCTGGTCCGGCGGTATGCCGGTCTTTGACTGGCCGCTGGCCTACGAGGCCGAGCAGTTTCTGCGCGGCGAAATCGACGCGTTCCTCGGCCGGCACGGCGGGGCGCGCCGGCTGGCGGAACGTATGCGCGATGAGACCGGCACCGATTTCTACGAATGGGTGGATCACATCGTCCTCGGCCCCGGCCGGGAGACGGACATGCGCGCGGTCGGATTGACCTTGGCGACGGAAGAGGCTCAGGCCGACGTCGCGGTGTGGCATCATCCGCGGGCGATGATGCCGCGGGTGTTGGTGCGGGCGGGTTTGCCGGCGGCCGGCGGTCCGACGGTCCTCGCGATCAAGCCCGAGTCGCTCGATGAATTTCTGGCGAAGCAGGGACCGGACCGCGCGATCGAGGGTCGGCCGGGGTCCCGACTGCGCCGGGTGGCGCTCGGCGCGGAAGGCGGGGTGCAACTGGAAGCGGTCGATCGTCTGGGCTACCGTGGATTTGTGGTGGACGAACCGGCAGCGGATTTCAGTGCCAGGGTCGGGCAAGTCCGTGAGCTTTTTCGCACCCGGCGTCGGGATTTTGCGGATGATGCGGCCGGTTTTGCGCACGCCGACGACATGCTGACGGCCGTGCTGGCGCTCGTGCCGCGCGACGTGGCCTGCGAGTTGTTCTTCGCGGAGGAACGGGTTTTCTGGGAAGCGCGCAACCACGCGGCGCGCGTGCAGAAGCGCCGGCAGGACGCGTTGGGCCTCGGCTGGGGCAACCACGACCACCACACCTTCCGCTGTTCGCGCCGGCATTTCGGCGACCTGGTGAATTTCCTCGCGCGGCTGGGGCTGGAGAAACGCGAGCGGTTCTACGCCGGCGACGAGGCCGGCTGGGGGGCGCAGGTGATGGAGGCGCCCGCGGTCGGCATCGTGGTGTTTGCCGACGTGGACCTGCAGCCGGGCGAGGTGGACATTGATTTTGCGGCCCAGCCGCTGGCGCCGCTCCCGGCGCTGCGCACGGTGGGTTTGTGGTGTGCGCTGCACGGCGACAGCTTTTTGCAGGCGGGGATGCACCACCTGGAGGCACGGTTTGATTTCGCGCGGCTGCGCGAACAGCTGGCGGCGGAAGGCATCGCGACCATGAAACCGTTTTCGGATTTTCCCTTCCTGAAGCAGGCCTTCACCGAGGGCGAACGCTGGACGGTGCGGCCGGAGCGCATCGCGCGGCTGCTGCAGGCCGGCCTGATCACGGCGGCGCAGGCGGCGGCCTTTGCGCGGGACGGTGCGCTGGGCAGCCACCTGGAAAATCTCCAGCGCAAGGGCGGCTTCAAGGGTTTCAACCAAAAGGCGGTGAGCGTGATCATCGCTGCCACCGATCCGCGGCTGGCGGCGGCCCACTGACATGGCCCGCACCGACAAACTCGTGGCGGCCACCGTGCGGGCGATTTTTCCGAAGCTCGGCCTGAGCCGCACGCGCGTGAACCCGGGCGTCTTTGCCGGCAAATGGGGCGGGCGCGGCGCGGTGCTGGAGAAATATTCGCCGATCGACGGCTCCCTGCTGGGGCGGGTGGCGCAGGCCTCGCGGCCGGATTACGAACAAACGA
>JAHCLN010000068.1 GCA_026125215.1 Opitutaceae bacterium | reverse complement strand
CTTCCAACGCCGTCAGGATGGCCACTATGCGGCTGCGGGGCAGCCGGTCACCCGTCAGCGCATTCAGACCGGCGACGACGCCCGCCCGAACCGTGATGATCGAACCGAGGCCACGGGCCGGCGGCACGTCGCCCGAAATGCTGAATACAAAGCCGAACGGCTCATGGCCGGTAGCCGCAAAATAGGCCGCCGCGGCGGACGCCACCATCACGGTGGCGCGCTCATCGCCCGGCCCGGCGGGGCGGATATCCCCGCTGGTGCGCCGGAGGGTCACATGGTTGTAGAGCTTGAAGGCGAGGCCGAGCGTGTCGAAACCCGCCCCGCAATTGGAGGTGCTGGCCGGGACACGGACGGTGACTGAGTCGGGTAAAGCACTCATCGGCGATACTTCAGGGCTTTTTCAATCTCACGTTCCTGCGCCTGTTTTTTCAGGGTGTCGCGCTTGTCGAAGAGTTTTTTTCCGGTGCAGAGCGCAACCTCGACCTTCACCAGCGCATCCTTGAAATACATGCGGAGCGGCACCAAGGCCCGTCCGCCGGCCTCGAGCGCCTGGGCGATCTTCCGGATCTGGTGCCGGTGCAAGAGCAGCTTCCGCGTGCGGCGGGCATCGTGGTTGTTGGTGTTGCCGAACGCATAGAGCTCGATGTGGGCGTTGACGAGCCAGAGCTCGCCCTTGTCGAACCGGCCGAAGGCATCGTTGATCTGCGCCCGGCCCGCGCGGATGGACTTTACCTCGGTGCCCTTCAGGGCGATGCCCGCTTCAAAGCGTTCGTCCACGAAGTAGTCGCGGAGCGCCTTGGCGTTGCGCACCTCCGTATAGCGGTCCGGATCTTTCTTCTTCGCGGCCATGTTGGCTGGATTGATGCATGAAAAAGGCGGCTCCGGCAATTGCGGGGCCGCCTGGCTTGAAAATAGGCCCGGTTCAGGCCAGCTCGAAGCTGATCTTCCCCTCGATGATTTCGCGCAGGGCCGTGTCCTCGGGCGACAGCTTTTCGAGGGACTCCACGAGCGGGCGGTTGCCGCGACGGAGCTGTTTGACGCGGCGGGAAACCACGTTGATCAGCATGTTCGGGTCGGGCACGACCTTGAGGGCTTCTTTGATGTAATCGTCACGCATGGCGGTAATTGGCAGATGTGAAACCGTGTATCGCTACGCCGCGTCCGGGGAGGGTCAAGGGCTAATTTCCCGGCTTGCGGCCCGCCGCCGTGACGCAAGCCTCCCTATATGTTGCTCGCGTGGACCACCGTGGCCGACCGGGCCGCTGCCAATACCCTCGCTGCCGGCGTGCTGCACGGCAACTTGGCCGTCTGTGTGCAGATTGAGGGTCCTATCACCTCCCACTTTCGGTGGGAAGGCCGGCTGGAGCAGGCCGAGGAGTTCCGGCTATGTTTCAAGTTCATGCCCGCTCAATTGCTCGCCCTCGAGGCCCATGTCCTGAGCCACCATCCCTATGCCGTGCCCGAGTGGGTTGTGGTGCGGGCTGAACATGTTGGAGAAAAATACTTGTCATGGGCTCAGGCCAACTCTAGCCATCTCGCCCTTTAGCAACCGCAACTCCTTCATTTTTATCACCATGTCACAGCACAAAAGCCTCCAAGGCGCCTCCGGCATCGTAGTTAAGCGCAACGTCCTCAAGCGTTTCGAGCGCGTGGACCTGCTCAAAAAGCGCGGCCAGTGGAAGGCCGGCGACCGTATCCAGGGCCTCCGCAAGACCAAGCCCGACGTCTGAGCCAAATCATCCCTTTCCATGGGCAGGCAGTATTCACTGCCTGCCTTTTTCGTATCCAGCGGCCGCCTCCTCGCCTACCTTGCATATGAACCTGCTCTTTCACCTGCGTGTGGCCGTGGTCGGCTTTATCATGGGTGCCGCCGATCTCGTTCCAGGGGTTTCCGGCGGCACGATCGCCTTTGTCAGCGGAATTTACGACCGGCTCATCAACGGCATCAAAAGCTTCGATCTCGGTTCGCTCCGGCTGCTCCTGAAGGGCCGCTTCCGGGAGCTGTTTGAACGCATTCCGGTAACTTTCTTCTGCGCGCTGGGCCTTGGGCTTTTGACTGCGATTTTCAGCCTCTCGCGCGTGCTCACCGGACTCATGCAGACGCATCCGGTGCAGTTGTGGGCGTTCTTCTTCGGACTCGTGCTCGGCTCGATCCTGCTCCTGATGAAGGAAACCTGGCGCTGGCGTGCGACGGACTGGACGGCCTTCGTCGTGGCCGCGGGAATCACCTATTGGCTGGTCGGTCTCGAAGCCATCCAGACCCCGCCTTCGCCATTGTTTCTCTTTCTGGCCGGAGCGATCGCCATCTGCGCCATGATTCTGCCGGGTATTTCCGGCTCCTACCTGCTCGTGATCATGGGCAAATACCATCAGGTGCTCGAGGCGGTGAACCACCGCGATTTTGCCTCCCTTGCCGTCTTCATCGGCGGAATCGCCGTCGGTATTCTCTCCTTCGTGCGCTTGGTCAGCTGGCTCCTGCGCACCTGGCGACACGTTACCCTTGTTGCCTTGACCGGCATCATGGCCGGTGCCCTGCGCACCGTTTGGCCTTGGAAGGAAGTCGTCAGCACCCGGCTCAACAGCAAAGGCGAGCTGGTGCCTTTGGTTCAGGTCAACGTCCTGCCCTCCTCCATGGGCGAAATCGGGGTCTCTTTGCTGCTCGCGTTGCTCGGCGCCGGGGTGGTCCTGCTGCTCAGCCGGCTGAGCCCCGATCATCGTCACTCCTCGGTCAAATCCGCCTGAGCACCGCACCGCGCACCTGCGTTGCCGGGTTTAAACTGGTGCTCCCGCCGGGAGTCGAACCCGGATCAATGGCTTCGGAGGCCACTACACTATCCATTGTGCTACAGGAGCGCGAGGGCCTAGCAGTAGGCCCAGAACGTCTGGCTTCAAGCTGTTTTACGTCCGGCCGGGGTCAAATATGGATGGCCTCACCCATCGCGGCCGCAGCGGCCTCCATGTTGGCCTCACTGAGCGTCGGGTGGGCGTGGATGGTCTGGTGGATTTCCTCCACCGTCGCTTCCAGCGCCATCGCCAGGCCATACTCGGCGATCAGCTCGGTGGCCTCGCTGCCGATGATGTGGGCCCCGTAAATCTCACCGGTCTTCGCATCGGTGACGATCTTCACGAAGCCTTCGCTCTCGGCAGAGGCCACGGCCTTGCCGGAGGCGGTAAAGGGAAACTTACCGATCTTGATGTCGAGCCCCTTGGCCTTGGCGGCCTTCTCGGTGAGGCCGGTGCTGGCCACCTGCGGCTGACAGTAGGTGCAGCCGGGAAACTCCTTCACCCGCTTCGGCGTGCCGTGGCCAAACATGCCGTTGACCGCGTTCACGGCCTCATAGGTGGCGACGTGGGCGAGCCAAGGCGGGCCGATGATGTCGCCCGCCGCATAAACGCCCTTCACGCTGGTCTGGTAGTCGTCACCCACCTTCACGTAGTTGCGGTCCAGCTCGATCTTCACGCCCGGCGCGATCACGCCCTCGATGTTGGCGACGACGCCGATGGCCGAAAGCAACACCTCGGCCTCGAGTTCGGTTTTCTTGTCGCCACTCACCAGGTCGAGCTTAACGGAGTTTTTCCCGACGCGGAAATTCTCGCACTTGGTGTTCACGTGGACCGCGATGCCCTGTTTTTCGAAGGAACGCTGCAACACCTTGGCCACCTCCTCGTCCTCGACCGGCAGGATCTGCGGCAGCATCTCCACCAAGGTCACCTTCGCGCCGAAGGCATTGTAAAAGTAGGCGAACTCGACGCCGATCGCGCCGGCGCCGACGATCACGACCGACTTGGGCAGCTGCGTGGCGGCCAACGCTTCGCGCGAGGTCATGACCCGCACGCCGTCCGCCTTCAGGTCGGGAATCTGGCGCATCTTGCAGCCCGTCGCGATGAGGATGTTTTTTGCCCGCAGGAACTTGCCTTTGTGCTCGCCCTCGGTGATCGCAACGGTGTTTGCGGCCGAGACCTGCGCGCGGCCGACGAGGTATTCGACCTTGTTTTTCTTGAAAAGAAATTCGATGCCCTTGGCCATCTGGCCCGCCACCCCGCGTGAACGCTCCATCACCTTGGCGAAATCGAAGGACACCTCCTTCGCGCTGAGCCCGTAGCTCTCGGCCTTCTTGAACTTTTGGTAGAGCTCCGCGCTCTTCAGCAGCGCCTTGGTGGGAATGCAGCCCCAGTTGAGGCAGGTGCCGCCCGCCCGCTCCATCTCGATGCAGGCAACCTTCTTGCCCAGCTGCCCGGCGCGGATCGCGCCCGCGTAACCCGCGGGGCCGCCGCCAATGACAACCAGATCGTATTCGGTGGATTCAGCCATGTTGTGTAGAGTTGAACTTTGGCCCAGACGCTCGCACACCGGCGCAGCCCGTCAAATTCAAAACCCCGCCGGCACCGTCCTCAGACGTCGATCACATCATCCGGCTTCCGGCGGTCGGCGGGACGGCTCGCCGCCCGCGGCGCCGTCAGCCGGGTGAAGACCAGGTTCGTCACCCCCACAATCAGCGCCCCGCCCATGGCGGCCCAGAAGCCGCTGACCGCGAAACCCTCCACCAGACGTCCCACCAGCATGAACAACAAGGCATTGATCACGATCATCCCCAGCCCCATCGTCAGCACAATGAACGGCAGCGTGAACAGCACCAGCAACGGCTTCAGGATGACGTTGAAGAAACTCAGCAGCAGCACAACCACGAGCAACGTGGTGCCGTCATCATACGATATTCCGGGAATGATTTTGGTGGAGAGCATCACCCCGATGGCCAGCACCAGCCAGCGCAGCAGCAGTTGGAGGAAAGGTGAATTCATTCGGGCCTAGACAAGGTCCGGCACGGCTCCGTTCCTCGCAATGAAAATTCTTCTCATCCAGGACTGGCTGCGCAGCGGCGGCACCGAGCGGCAGACCGTGCTGCTCGCCCATGCTTTCGCCGCGGCGGGACAAACCGCCACGCTGCTCACCTTCCGTCCCGGCGGCGCGCTGGAGCCCACACTCTCGCCGGCCGTCACCCGCCATGTCCTGCAGCCATTCGACCTCCGGCTCGACTGGTGTGCGCCGGGCCTCGGGCGTTACGTCGCCCGGACGTCGCCCGACATCGTGCTATGCATGGGCCGGATGGCGAACTGCTACGGCAGCCGGATTGTGCAGGCCACCCACGGCCAGCGCCCCCGCCCTGCCGTCGTGGGCACCATGCGCACGGGCAAAAATCTCCCCTGGCTCTTTCGTCGCTCCCTGCGCCGGGTCCACCATGTCGTCGCCAACAGCGCGGCCGCCAAAAGCGTTCTGATCAACCGGCATGGACTGTCCGCCGGCAAGGTCACCGTCATTTACAATTCCCTCGTCTTCCCCCCCGCGCCAAGCGCCCGGCGCAATGAACACCTCCGCGCGGCGCACGGCGCGACGCCGTCCACCACGGTCCTGCTCAATGTGGCGATGTTCCGACCCGAGAAAAACCAGCGCGCGCTTGTGGAACTGGCGTCCGCGCTGCCGGCGGACTTTGACTGGCAGCTCTGGCTGGCGGGCGACGGCCCCGCCCGGCCGGCCTGTGCGGCGCTCGCCCGCAAACTCGGGCTGGCCGATCGGGTAAAGTTTCTCGGCTTTCAGGCCGATCCCTCCGCGCTCTACGCCGCGGCCGATGTCGCCGTGCACGCATCGCGCAGCGAATCGCTGTCCAATTTTGTCATCGAGGCCCAGGCCCACGGACTGCCAGCCGTTGCGTGCGAAGCCCAAGGCTTGGAGGAATGCATCGTCCCCGAAGTCACCGGCACGGTCGTTCCGCACGGCCGGCCGGATGCTTTCCGCGCCGCGATTATAAAATTTGCCGCGCTGGATGTTGCCCGCCGCCAGCAGGCCGCGGACTTTGCCCGCACCACCTTTGATCCGCAGCGGCAGATCCGGGCCTACCTCGATTTGTTTTCCACCCTGACCGGCGACAAACCCGCCCCACCCACTCCATGACCAACAAGCAACGCGTTGACCTGATCGCCCGCTTCATCCGCGAGCACAAATACGCCGACCTTCACACCCTCGCCGCGCGCTTCAGCGGCTCGCTCTCGACCGTGCGCCGCGCGCTCGACCAGCTGGAGGAGGCCGGCATCGTGCGGCGCCACCACGGCGGCGCCTCGCTGGTCGAGACCGACGAGGTGGCGCAGGAATACGATTTCATCGCCCGCAACCAGCGCCACCCCGACGAGAAGTTCGCCATCGCCAGCCTCGTCGCCCGCGAAGTCCAGCCCGGCATGACCGTCATCCTCGACGGCGGCAGCACCACCTATGCCGTGGCCCGGCTGCTGGTGGACAAGCGCCTGCAGGTCATCACCAACTCCCTGCCCATCGCCTCGCTTTTCAGCGAGGTGGGCAGCGTCGAGACCATCGTAACCGGCGGCAGCATTTACAACCGGCTCGGTGTGGTCCTCGGCCCGATGTGCGAGGATTCGCTCGGGCAGGTCCATGCCGACCTCGCCATTCTCGGCGGTGCGGGTATCACCGAAAACGGCGTTTGGAACCACAACGCGCTCATCGTCGCGGCCCAGCGCAAGATGATTGCCGCCGCCGAGCGCTCCATTTTCGCCCTCGACAACTCCAAGTTCGGCCGGAAGGCCCTCAGTCTGACCACTCCCTTTGACCGGCGTTTCACCATCGTCACCGATGTCCGCCCCGCCCCGGCCGTCACCCAGGCCATCAATGCCGCCGGTGCCCGCCTCACTCTGACCGGACGACGGGCTCCGCGCGACTGACCGCACCCTCTCCTGACACCGTGCTGTCAGGAGATTCCGGTCGAGCCGCCTCGCGGGTTGCATTCCGGTCCACCCTGCACTTCGTCCCCTCCGTGCCCGCCTCCTCCACCCGATCCGCCGCCGCCTGCATCCGCCTGCGCGGCGTCCGCCAGAACAACCTCAAGGGCTTCGACCTCGATCTGCCGCTCGGAAAATACGTGGTCGTCACCGGCCTCAGCGGTGCGGGCAAATCCTCGCTGGTTTTCGATACGCTCCACGCCGAGGGCCAGCGCCGCTACGTCGAGACGTTCAGCGCCTACACGCGCCAGTTTCTCGACCTGCTCAACAAACCCAAGGTCGACCGCATCGAGAACATCCGGCCGTCCATCGCCATCGAGCAGACCAACACCGTCAAGACCTCGCGCTCCACCGTCGGCACCATGACGGAGCTCACCGATTATTTCAAAGTCTGGTTCAGCCATGTCGCCGCCTGCCACGATCCTGCCACCGGAGAGCTCGTCGAGGATGACAACCCGCCTTCGATTTGGAAAAAATCCGCCGCCGCCCATCCCGGCCGCACCGTCATCGTCGCCTTTCGCGTTCCGAAGCCGGCCAGCCTCGCTTGGGACGAAATCCTCCGCAATCTGAAGGGGCAGTCCTATGTGCGGGTGCTCCTCTCTTCCTGCGCCGGCCAACCGGCCCGGGTGCACCGCATCGACGATCTCCTGGCCGGGCCGGCCGCATTGCAGGACCACGACCATCTTTTTGTCGCCCAGGACCGGCTCACCTTGGATCCCGCGCAGAAATCGCGCTTCCTCGAAGCCGTCGAGACCGCCCTGCATTTCGGCCAGGGTCAGGTGCATCTTTTTGCCGCCAACACCTTGGCCGAACTCGGCCACTATTCCCGCGGCCTGCATTCGCCCGTAAGCGGCCGCACCTTCCGGCCGGCGACGCCCGCACTCTTCTCTTTCAACTCCCCGCTCGGAGCCTGTCCCCAGTGCCGCGGCTTCGGCCGTGTCATCGACATCGACTACCGGCTCGCCATCCCCGACCAATCGCTGTCCATCGACGCCGGCGCGATCAAATGCTGGGAAAGCGACATCTACGGCGAATCGAAGAAAGACCTGTTGAAGTTCACCCGCCGGCAGAAAATCCCCACCGACATCCCCTTCGCCGCGCTCACCCCCGCGCAACAGGCGTTCATCATCGACGGCGAACCCGGCTACGGTGAGGAAAACGGCAAAACCTGGCCCGAATACTGGTATGGCGTGAAGGGCTTTTTCCGCTGGCTGGAAAAGCACACCTACAAGATGCACGTGCGCGTCTTTCTTTCGCGCTACCGGGCCTACAACCCCTGCCCCGCCTGCGGCGGACAACGGCTCCAGCCCGAGGCCCTCTGCTGGCGCTGGCAGGGCCGCACGCTGCCCGAGCTTTACCAAATCCCGGTCTCCGCCCTCTTGGTGCTGGTCCAGAAATCGAAAGGCGGGCGACAAAATTCGAAGAGCGGCGCGGCCCACAGCGCCGCGTTGGCCTACGATTCCATCATCACGCGGCTGCGCTACCTCGAGCAGGTCGGCCTCGGCTACCTCACGCTCGACCGCTCCTCCCGCACCCTTTCCGGCGGCGAGGTGCAGCGGGTCAACCTGACCTCCTGTCTTGGCACCTCGCTGGTGGACACGCTGTTTGTCCTGGATGAGCCCAGTGTGGGTCTGCATCCCCGCGACATCGACCGCCTCATCGGCATCATCCGTTCACTGACCGTTGCCGGCAACACCGTCGTCGTTGTCGAACACGACGAGGCCATGATCCGCGCTGCCGACGAGGTGATCGAAGTCGGCCCCGAACCCGGCCACCGCGGTGGGCGCATTGTCTTCCAAGGCGCCGTGCCGGCCCTGCTGCAGGCACCTGACTGCCTCACCGGCGCCTATCTCTCCGGCCGTGAATCCATCGCCACGCCCGCGACCCGCCGTCCGGTCGCACCCGGCAACGGCGGCTGGCTCGTCATCCGGGATGCAACCAAGCACAACCTCCAGAAGCTCACGCTGCGGCTGCCCTTGCAACGGTTCGTCTGCCTCTCCGGCGTTTCCGGCTCCGGCAAATCCACCCTGCTGGACAATGTCATCCATCAGGGTCTGCTCGCCCGGCGCAACCAGCTGACCGAGGACCCCGCCATCATCGGCGCCGTCGAATGCGACCGGGAATTTTCCGAAATCGTCCTCGTCGACCAGTCGCCCCTCTCTCGCACTCCACGCTCCAATCCCGCGCTCTATACCGAGGCCTGGGATCTCATCCGTGAGCTCTACGCCCAGACCCCCGCCGCCCAGGCGGCCGGGTTCAATGCCTCGTCCTTCTCGTTCAACAGCGGCGAGGGCCGCTGCGACCACTGCCAGGGGCTCGGCTACGAACGCGTTGAAATGCAGTTTCTCTCGGACGTCTTCGTTCCCTGCCCCGTGTGTGAAGGCGCCCGGTTCAAGCCCGATGTGCTCGCGGTCGTGTGGCAGGAGCGCTCCGTCGCCGACCTGCTTGCCACCAGCGTCACCGATGCCCTCCCGCTCTTTGACAGGCATCCCGCCATCCGTCACCGGCTGGCCACGCTCGAATCCGTCGGGCTCGGCTATCTCACCCTCGGCCAGCCGCTCAACACCCTCAGCGGCGGCGAATCGCAGCGCCTCAAGCTCGTCCGCTACCTTTCCGCTTTCACCGGAACCGCCGCAAACGAAGCCCATTCATCCGGCGCGTTGCTCCTGCTGGATGAACCCACGACCGGCTTGCACCGGCACGACGTGAAACGCCTCCTCGCCGCGCTGCAGCAGCTCGTGGACCGGGGCCACAGCGTCGTCGTCATCGAGCACAAT
This sequence comes from Opitutaceae bacterium, assembly GCA_026125215.1. GTDB lineage: Bacteria > Verrucomicrobiota > Verrucomicrobiia > Opitutales > Opitutaceae > UBA2377. The sequence goes on along the minus strand of JAHCLN010000068.1, from coordinate 8,674 downwards.
CTCGACGTGCTCAAATCCGCCGACTGGCTGATCGAGATCGGGCCCGAGGCCGGCGCGGCCGGCGGCCGCATTGTCGCCGCCGGACCGCCCGAGGCCGTTGCCCGGGCCGACACCGCCACAAGCCCCTTCCTCCGCGCCGCTCTCGCCCCGTCCGAGCCCAGCCAAAGTAACCTATTAGGTTACTTTGGTTCTGAGCGCCTGGTGGCCGAGACCCCTGCACCCTATGGAGCCGGCACAGGGCAGCAGGCCGCCCTTCAGCCTTTCAGTCCTTCGGTTCTTCACATCCTCGGCGCCCGCGAAAACAACCTCAAAAACATCTCGCTCACCATTCCCCACCACGAGCTGACCGTTGTCACCGGCGTGTCCGGATCGGGCAAGTCCACCCTCGCCTTCGACATCATCTTTGCCGAGGGCCAGCGGCGCTTCATGGAGTCGATGTCCCCGTATGCACGCCAATTCGTCGAGCAACTGCCCCGGCCCGATATTGACCGTCTCACCGGCATCCCGCCGACGGTGGCCATCGAGCAGCGCGTGACGCGCGGTTCCCGGAAGTCCACCGTCGCCACCATCACGGAGGTCGCCCAATACCTGCGCCTGCTTTACGCCCGGCTCGGCGTCCAGCACCACCCGGACACCGACCGGCCCGTCACCCCGCTCTCGCCCGGTGCGCTGAAGAAACTGCTCATCCGCGTGCTGTTCGGCTCGGCCAAGGCCCGGAAGGCAAAGCATCTCTACCTGTGCGCGCCACTCATCCGCGGACGCAAGGGTCATCATCAGCCCATCGCGAGCTGGATCGCCCGGCAGGGCTATTCCCTCATGCGCGCCGACGGGCGTCTGCTCGCCGTCGATGCTTTCACCAAACTCGACCGCTACCGCGAACACGACATCGAGGTGGTCGTCGCCGACCTGAAACGCGAGGCCCGGCCGGGCGAGACGCTCGACACCGCCCTCCGCCTGGGCAAGGGCGCCTGCTTCCTGCTCACCCCCGGCGGGGAAATTCTCTCCTGGTTCTCCACCACCCGCACCGACATCGAAACCGGCGAATCCTTTCCCGAGCTGGATCCGAAGCATTTCTCCTTCAACTCGCCGCGCGGTTGGTGCCCCACCTGCCGCGGCCATGGCCGGGTCTTCCCCTGGATGCTCGCGCCCGAGGACGAGGATGAGGATCCCCTCGTCAAACTGCGTGCCTTCGGCGTGGATGCCGCCGAGGAGATCTCCGACGAGGGCAAACCATGCCCGGACTGCCGGGGCGAACGGCTCAACCGCACCAGCCGCGCCGTCAAGCTGCACTTCCGCGGACGCCAACCCCCGCTTTCGCTGCCGGCCCTGCTGGCCTCGACTCCGGCCGGACTGCTGGCGCATCTGCGCCGCCTCAAGCTCGACCAACGCGGCCGTCTCATCGTGCAGGACATTTTGCCACAGATCGAGGAACGTCTGCGGTTCCTCGATCACGTCGGCCTCGGCTACCTCGCGCTCGACCGGCCCACCGAAACGCTGTCCGGCGGCGAGGCCCAGCGCATCCGGCTGGCCGCCCAACTGGGTTCCAACTTGTCCGGTGTCCTTTACGTCCTCGATGAGCCTTCCATCGGGCTGCACGCCCGCGACAACGACCGTCTCATCGCCACGCTTCAAGCCCTCCGGGCCAAGGGCAACACGCTCCTTGTTGTCGAACACGATGATGAACTCATGCATCGCGCCGACCGCATCATTGATCTCGGCCCCGGTGCCGGCGTCCACGGCGGCGAGATCCTCGCCACGGGCACGCCGGCCGAGATCAAGCGCTCCGACGCATCGCTGACCGGTCTGTTCCTCACCCAAGGCATCAAGCACCCCCTCCTCGGTTCCTACCGTCCGCTGCCGGAGGTTGTTAAGCGAAAGCCCAAGGCCGACAGCTGGCTTACGCTCACCGACATCCGCTTTCGCAACCTGAAGGGGTTTGATCTGCACCTGCCCCTCGGCCGGCTCACCCTGGTCGCCGGTCCCAGCGGCGCCGGCAAATCCACGCTCTTCCGCGATATCCTGCATCCCGCGGTGGCCCATGCGATCCGGAGCAAAAAATCTCCGCTCAGCGGGCGCGATTTTGTCCGCGCCACCCGTTTCCAATCTGATGGCACCACCCCACCATTCGCATCCCTGACCGGCACCCGCGATTTCAAGGCCGTCATCGAGGTGGACCAGTCGCCCATCGGCAAGACCCCGCGCTCCACGCCGGCCACCTACCTCGGCATCTTCGACCTCATCCGCCAGTTCTTCGCCTCGCTGCCCGAGGCGAAGATGCGCGGCTACAGCGCCTCCCGCTTCTCGTTCAACACCGCCGGCGGCCGTTGCGAGACCTGCGCCGGCGGCGGCCGCATCAAGTTTGAGATGGCCTTCATGCCGAACACCTACCTGCCCTGCGACGATTGCGGCGGCCTGCGTTATGGGCCGGATCTCGCCGACGTCACCTGGAAAGGCCGGAGCATCGGCGAAGTCCTGCGGCTGACTTTTGACGAAGCCGTCGGATTTTTCGACTTCCACTCCCAGCTCTCCGCCGTGTGCCGGCTCATGGTGGACTGCGGTCTCGGCTACCTCACCCTCGGCCAGTCCTCGCCCACGCTGTCCGGCGGCGAGGCCCAGCGGCTCAAGCTCGTGACCGAACTGTCCCGCGGCCTCCAGACCTACACCGAGCGTTCCCGCGGTCTCGCCCCCCGCAACCTTTACCTGCTGGAGGAGCCGACCATCGGTCTCCACCTGAGCGATTGCGAAAAGCTCATCCGCGTGCTGCAGGCTCTCGTGGACCAGGGCCACACCGTCGTCGTCATCGAGCACCACCTCGACCTGCTCGCCGAGGCCGATTACCTCGTGGAACTTGGCCCCGTCGGCGGCCCGGATGGCGGCAAACTGATTTACCAAGGCCCGCTCGCCGGAGTCCTCAAAGTCAAAAGCAGCCCCACCGCGCCCTATTTGCGCCCGAAACTGGCCGGCCGCTAGCGGCCGCGCTCAGGCCGTCGCCAAACTGATGTCGTGCGCCTTGACCGCGTCCTGCACGATTTTCAGCAATTCGGGCAGCGCGACCGGCTTGAGCAAATACCGGAACAATCCCGCCTCGTTCACGCTGCGCAGCAGCATCTCCGGCTTCATGTAACCCGTCACCAAAATCCGCTGCATGTGCGGATATTCCTCCCGCGCGCGGACCAGAAAGCTCATACCGTTGCCGCCGGGCATCAGGTGGTCGGCGATGACGACCTTGAAGGCCCGCTTGTGCAGGATGAACTCCGCCTCGCGCACGGAGGTCGCCGTGGCGATGTCGAAGTGCGGGGAAAGCGCCTGCGAAAATATCTCCAACAAAGGGGTCTCGTCATCAATCAGCAGGACCGCCGGTTTGCTGGGGGCGGCCGGCTCGGTCTGGGTGGCTCCGGCGTTCATGGGCCGCAGCGTGCATCCCATGTGCGTCATGGCAAATGCTTTTAGCGCGGCCGGGGCCGGCGGCCGGCCGGCTTTGAGGTTGCCTCGTGACGGCAAGTTACCTTGGCTTTTCCCCGGCTCTAACAACATGGAGAACTTGGATTTGCACACCGCCGCCCGTGAGGGAACCCTTGGCACCGTCACGCGCGACGGCACCGCCCTTACCGCCCGCAATGCCGCCGGCAACACCCCGCTCCATGTCGCGGCCAAATACGGCCATCTCGACCAGATTCCGGCCGACCTGCTCACGCCCGCGCACTTCGCCCTCAAGAACGATCTCGGCTACACGCCGCTGCATCACGCCGCGCTCGGCGGCCATCTGGACCAGGTGCCGCCGGCGTTGCTGACCGCGTCCACGCTGGCCCAGCGGAGCAATTCCGGCTACACCGTCTGGCACGTGGCCGCGGCCCACGGGCATCTGGCGCAACTCCCCGCCGCGCTGCTCGGTCCGGAAGTCTTGGCCCTCAAGACCGATCTCGGCGGCACCTTGCTGCACGAGGCCGCGGAAAACGGCACCTTGGATCGCTTCCCGGCGGAACACATCCATCCGGCTTCGCTGGCAATGAAAAACATCGGTGGCGAAACCGTCCTGCATGTCGCCGCCCTCAACGGTCACCTCGACCAGATCCCCGCCGAATTTCTGACCGCCACCGCCCTGCTCGAGGTCACCAATTCCGGCGACACTGTTTTTCACGCCGCCGCCATCGCCGGCCACCTCGACCAGATTCCCGCCGCCTTGCTCACGCACGATCACCTGGTCGTGGCGAGCAAGTCCGGCTTCACCGCCATCCATGCCGCGGCCGAGACCGGCCAGCTCGCCCGTATCCCCGCCGGCCAGCTCACCCGTGACCTCCTGCTCACCCGCAACGACAACGGCGACACCCCCCTCCACGCCGCGGCCTACGAGGGTCATCTCGATCAGATTCCCGCCGTTCATTTCGACGCCGCGCTTCTCAACGTGCGCAATTACGACGGGGTCACCGTCGGCCGGCTCGCCATGGACCGGGGCCACGTGGGCCAGATCCCTTCCCATCTCCGGCCTAAACCGCCCGGTCCGCTCAAGCGCCTCGGCCTCAAACTCGGCATCTCGCGCCCGCCTTTCGCCTGATCCGGCGTTTGCTCAGCCCTGAAGGGTCGGACCGGCCGCCAGCGCTCGGTAAACTTCAAAGTTGCCCTCCTCGTCCCTTCGGCGCGGCAGCGCCGGCAGGGTCCGCGCTCCGAGCGGACCGCCGCCCGCCCCAAGCGGGCCAAGGAGGCCGGACTTCGCGGCCTTTGCGGCCGAAGCTTCCGCAGCCGGAGTTTGAAAGCCGCATAAGCCGCACTTTCGTCTTTCCCCGGTGCGGTGGGTTTCATTCACTGGTGGTTCTCTCTTTTTCATGAACACCACCATCACAGCCATCACCGCCCGTGAAATCATCGACTCCCGTGGCAACCCCACGGTCGAAGTCGACGTCAAGCTCGCCTCCGGCCACCTCGGCCGCGCCGCCGTGCCCTCCGGGGCCAGCACCGGCGAACATGAGGCTATCGAGCTCCGCGACGGCGACAAAAAGCGCTACGGCGGCAAGGGCGTGCAAAAGGCCGTCGGCAACGTGAAGGGCAGGATCGCTCCCGCGCTGATCGGCTTCGATGCCTGCGACCAGACCGGCGTGGACCGCGCCATGCTCAAGCTCGACGGCACCCCCACCAAGTCGAAGCTCGGCGCCAACGCCATCCTCGGCGTCTCCATGGCCACGGCCAAAGCCGCCGCCGCCGCCCTCAACCAGCCCCTCTACAAATACCTCGGCGGCCCCAACGCCAAGGTCCTGCCCGTGCCCATGATGAACATCATGAACGGCGGCGCGCATTCCGACGCGCCCATCGATTTCCAGGAATTCATGATCATGCCCGTCGGCGCCAGCTCCTTCAGCGAAGGCCTGCGCATGGGTTGTGAGGTGTTCCACTCGCTCAAAAAGGTCCTCAAGGACCGCGGCCTCGCCACCGCGGTCGGCGATGAGGGCGGCTTCGCCCCCAAGCTGGAATCCGCCGAGGCCGCGCTCGACGCCATCGCGCTCGCGGTCAAAAACGCCGGCTACAAGCTCGGCAAGCAGATCGCCCTCGCCCTCGACGTCGCCTCCTCCGAGTTCTACGTGAAGGAAAAGAAACACTACGTCTTCAAGAAGTCTTCCGGCCAGATCCTCTCCGGCGACGAGATGGTCGAATTCTACCGCAAACTCACCGCCAAGTATCCCATCATCTCCATCGAGGACGGCTGCGCCGAGGGCGACTGGGTTACGTGGAAAAAGCTCACCGACGCCATCGGCGACCGCGTGCAGCTCGTCGGTGACGATCTCTTTGTGACCAACACCGCCTTCCTCAAAAAGGGCATCGAGACCGGCACGGCCAACTCGATTCTCGTCAAGGTCAACCAGATCGGCTCCCTCACCGAAACCTTCGACGCCGTTGAAATGGCCAAGGAGGCCAATTACACCGCCGTCATCTCGCACCGCTCGGGCGAGACCGAGGACGTCACCATCGCCGACATCGCCGTCGCCACCAACGCCGGCCAGATCAAGACCGGTTCGCTCTGCCGCACCGACCGCGTGGCGAAATACAACCAGCTCCTCCGCATTGAGGAAGAGCTCGGCGCCAGCGCGATCTACGGCGGCAAGCTCTGAGCCGGCCGTCTGCCACCGTTTCACGGGCCGGACCTTCGGGTCCGGCCTTTTTTCGGACTCCATCCGGCTTCCCCTCGACACTCCGGACGATTCGTCCACCATGCCTTCATGAAACCCGTCGCCCGTCTGCTGCTGCCTGTCGTGATTTCATTCGCCATCCTGCCGGCCGGACTGATCGCGGAACCGGAGGCGCCGCCGACCCAGGAAGAGCGCGTGCGGGCCCGCCTCGCGGAACGCGCCAAGGAAAAGGCGGAAAAGGCCCGGGCCGAGGCGCCGGCCACAAAGGAGCGGGAGGCCGGCAAAACCGATGCCGAGCCGCCCAAGGCCGCCGAGCCTGCCGACGAGGACGTCACCGCCCTGCCCGAGATGGAAATCCGCCAAACCCGGATCCACGACCTCGATCTTAAGATTCGCCAGCTCAACCGCGACATCCGGCGCGAACAGCGCAAGGTGAAGCCCACCGACGCCGACGCCGCCCTCAACAACCGCAAGTCGTCGCGCATCATGTCCATCTTCGGTGGCAAGTCCGCCGAGCAGCGCGCTTCCGTCGCCGCCGAGCGCGTCTATCTCATGGAACAGGAACGCGACCTGCTCGAATTGATGAAGCTGCCAATGACCGCCGCCAAGCTCCGCGAGCTGGAAGGCCAGGTCGATGCCCTCCGCACGGTCCGGCGCAATCTCGACATCGAGCTGCGCTGAGGCCGCTCAAGTAAAACTGTGGCCGAAGCACCAAGGCGCGGCAGCGCCGGTAGGGTCCGCTCTCCGAGCGGACCGTCGCTTGTCCAATCCGTGTCCATCCGCGTGATCCGTGGTTAAGCTTCAGCGGCCGATGAATGCGCCAGATATCTGGGTTTAATCTGGAACTCTGGAACTCAAAAAAAGAACCCGAACTTAACAGCAAACCCAGCTGCGCTGCCGACGCATCACTCCACCCGCAGAATGTAGCCGCGCAGGTATTCGCTTTCCGGCATGGTCACGAGCACCGGATGATCCGCTGGCTGGTGGCAAAATTCGAGCACGTGGACCTTGCGTTTGGCGTCCACCGCCGCGCCGGCCACCACCCCGCGCAGCTCCGCATCCTGCATGTGGTGGGAGCAGGTGTAGGTGGCCAGCACCCCGCCCGGGTTCAGCCGCTGCATCGCCCGCAGGTTGATCTCCTTGTAGCCGCGCAACGCCCCTTCGAGCGCGCTCTTCGACTTCGCGAACGGCGGCGGGTCCAGGATAATCACGTCCCACTTGGGCTCCGCCGCGCGGACGGGGTCGTTGAACCAGTCGAAAACATTCGCGACTTCGAATCGCGCCTTGAGCCCGTTGCGCTCCGCGTTCAGCCGCGCCTGGGCCACCGCGTCCTCCGCGCTGTCCAGCCCCAGCACTTCGGCCGCCCCGGCCCGCGCCGCGTGCAGCGCAAACGGCCCTTGGTTGCAAAAGGCATCGAGCACGCGCTTCCCGGCGCAGAACCGGGCAACCAGCAAATGCTGCGCCCGCTGGTCGAGGTAAAATCCGCTCTTCTGGCCCGCCTGCAGGTCGAGCCAATACTCCACCCCGTCGATGCCTGCCCAGCGCGGCGCCCAATCCCGGCCCGAGCGGGTGTGCGTCTCCAGCGGCAGGCCTTCGAGCCGGCGGATGGTCGCATCGTTGCGAAAAATGATCTCCGCCGGCTGCAGCGCTTCCGCCAGCAGATCGCCAACCTGCATGGCCCGTTTTTCCAGCGCCAGGGTCTGGATCTGCACGACCAAGGTGTCGCCAAAACGGTCGACGACCAAGCCCGGCAGGTCGTCCGACTCCGACCAGACCAGCCGGCAAAAATCTCCCGCTCCCTGCCGTCTCCCGAGAGCCCGGCCAAGCGCTCCGCGCAGATATGCCCCGTCCAGCGCCACCCGCTCCCGGCTGAGCCGCCGCCAGATGATCTGCGACTTGGAGTTGTAGATGCCGCTGCCGAGAAACCGGTCCGCCCGGTCGCGGCACTCGACCACCTCGCCGTCCAGATCGGCCGGCAGCAGCGCCTCGACTTCGTTGGCAAAGACCCAGGGATGTCCGCCCAGCACACGGGGCTTGGCGTTGGGCTTGAGTTTGAGCGTGCGGGACATCGGCGCATCTTCGCGGCTTTCTCCCGGCAGAGAAGCCCAAAACTCCGGGCTTTCCCCGCGCGGGCATTCCTGCTCACGTTGTCCCTTGCGCCATGTCACCCGCCCAGGAAATCGCCCGCCGCCGCACCTTTGCGATCATCTCGCACCCCGATGCGGGCAAAACCACGCTGACCGAGAAATTTCTCCTCTACGGCAACGCCATCCACCTCGCCGGCGCCGTGAAGGACCGCAAAAACCAGCGCGCCACGACCTCCGACTGGATGGAGCTTGAGCGGCAGCGCGGCATTTCCGTCAGCTCCACCGTCCTCCAGTTCGATTTCGCCGGCTGTGCGGTCAACCTGCTCGACACCCCCGGGCACAAGGATTTTTCCGAGGACACCTACCGCGTGCTCACGGCCGTGGACGCCGCCCTCATGGTGATCGACGCCGCCAAGGGCGTCGAGACCCAGACCCGCAAACTCTTCGAAGTCTGCCGCCGACGCGGCGTGC
>JAHCLN010000067.1 GCA_026125215.1 Opitutaceae bacterium | reverse complement strand
CGGTCACCGGCACCGTGCAGGGCAAGGAGCTCGTGCAGTATGATTTCACCCCCGAGCAATACGCCGCCCTCATCAAGCTGACCGCCGCGCTGCACCGGGTCTTCCCTAAAATCCGGCTCGATTACCCGCGCGCTGCCGCCGGCGCGCTGTTATTGGAAACGATGCCCGAGTCAGAGTGGGCGGAGTTCGGCGGCGTCATCGGCCATTTCCATATCCAAGAGAATAAGGTCGATCCCGGTCCGGCCTTGCAGTGGGACCAACTGATCGAGGGCGCGCGCCGTTTCCAGCAGTGAAACCAACGCGGCACCGGCCGTTTGTATAAAACTTGGTTTACGGGCAGTTGATATTCAGGCAAAATCACCCAACGGAAAATGTGCCTCTCCCTCAAAGCCATATTTAACAAGGGTCGATAGCACTGTTAGCCAAAATGGGTTTTCCACTATAGCCGTATGAATAACTACTACGTTTATGTTTACGTGGACCCTCGGAATTTCGAGGAGTTCTACTATGGCAAGGGTAGAGGAAGTCGAAAGAGCGCTCACTTGGTTGACGCGTCAGAGAGTCCCAAAACTAAGCGGATTTCTTCTATTCGTATGTGCGGCCTTGAGCCGATCGTCCGCGTGATCGCGAAAGACCTGACCGAAGATCAGGCACTGCTAATCGAGGCTACTCTTCTTTGGAAGCTCGGGAAGTTCACAACCAACATGGCAGCGGGGCATTTTTCTGGAAATTTTCGCCCGCACGATACCATGCACAAGGAGTTGCCGGGTTTCGATTTTCAGAATCGCCTCTACTATTTCAATGTTGGTGATGGGACACACCGGAGATGGGAAGACTGTCGAAAAATGGGGTTCATTTCAGCGGGTCAAGGAGTGAGGTGGCGAGATGCCATATGCGGATTCAAATGCGGGGACGTATTTGCAGCCTACTTTAAGAACCGCGGCTTCGTTGGCATCGGAAAAATCAGGATAGAAGCACGAATGGTTCGTGAAGTGTTCATCGGCACACAACCATTGGTATCGCTCTGTCCGCGCATGGCCGCCAATTGCGATTCGGCTGATCTTTCGGAATACGTAGCGATGGTGGATTGGATTCAGCAGGTTCCGTCCAGCGAAGCGAAGTTTAAGAAAAAGTCCGGAATTTACACGACCACTCATGTGCGCGCATCGCTTGATGGTCAGCCAGCAACAGTTGATTTCTTAGCATCAGCATTCGACGTGGATTTCCGAAAAATCCTCGCCTAGCGAATAGGAATGAGAAGGGTAGAAGGGCTCGCCCGTGAGGGTGATACTTCCGCCCTTGTGGGCTCGAAAAACATCACCATCGGAATCGACCTCGGGCAAAACAATGGGGTCGACCTGTTAGGTGTTAGATTTGCCAAAGGCATCGGAGCAGAAAATCCTCAGCGAACATCGGGCACCTTTTTGCGACCGAAGGCCGGGTCAATTTTCAGCCGGGCCGTCGCTATGATGGAAGGCAGGGTGGCGAGGCACACCCAGATGAAGAAATTCACGTAGCCGAGCTTTTCCTGAATCCAGCCCGCGGCCATGCCGGGCAGCATCATCCCCAGCGCCATGAAGCCCGTGCAGATGGCGTAGTGCGCGGTTTTGTGCACCCCGTCCTGTGCGACATACATCATGTAAACCATGTAGGCCGTGAAACCGAAACCGTAGCCCAGTTGCTCGATGACCACCGCCCCGCCGACCAGCCACGGGCTCACCGGCTGGCCGAGCGCGAGGAACACAAACACCACGTTGGGCGCCTGGATGGCCGCGAGCATCGGCCACAGCATCCGCCGCAGCCCGCACCGCGAAATCACCCAGCCGCCGGCCAGGCCGCCGATCGTCAGCGCGATGACCCCGATGGTCCCGTAAACGATGCCCACCTGCTGTGTGGTCAGCCCCAGCCCGCCCGCGTCCCGCGGATCGAGCAGGAAGGGCGTCACCAGTTTCACCAGTTGCGCCTCGGCCAGCCGGTAGAGCAGGAGAAAGCCGAGGATGATGCCGAGATCCTTGCGCCGGAAAAACGTGGCGAAGGCCGCCCACCAGTCCGCGCCGGCCGTGGGCGCCGCGCGCACCGCCTGGTCCGTTGCCGGCCGCGGCAGGACGAGCCGGTGATAAAGGGCCGCCAGCAGGAAGAGCCCGGCCAGCGAACCAAACACCAGCGCCCAGGATCCGGCCACGTCGCCGGTCACCGTCTGCAACCAGCCGGCCAGCCAGACCAGCGCGCCCTGGCCGGCGATCATCGCCACCCGGTAAAACGTGCTGCGCACGCCGACAAACGCCGCCTGCTGGTCGGGCCGCAGCGCGAGCAGATAAAATCCGTCCGCCGCGATGTCGTGCGTCGCGGAGGCGAAGGCCAGCAGCCAGAACATCACGAGCGTGGCCTGGAAGAAAACGGGCGCCGGCAGCGCCAGCGCCACGGCCGCGAACCCCGCGCCCACCGCGAGCTGCAGCCCCCAGATCCAGCGGCGCTTGGTGCCGAGCAGCTCCACCAGCGGCGACCAGAGCGGCTTGATGACCCACGGCAGGTAGAGCCAGCCCGTCCAGAACGCGATGGCCGTGTTGGAAATGCCGAGGTTCTTATACATCACCACCGACAGCATCATCGCCGCCACGAACGGCAGCCCCTGCGCGAAGTAGAGCGTGGGAATCCAGCGCCAGGGACTCGGGGATTTATCGGTCGGGCCGTCCATCAGATGGCGCGAACCGTGGAACAGGGTTCCACCCAGAGCAATCCTGTAAATATCCTTAAAAGGATAAAAAATATCCTTATTGACGCCTAATTTGACCTGGGAATACTGGGTTTATGGAGTTTGAGTATGATCCGGTCAAAAGTGAGACCAACCTCACCAAGCACGGGATCGACTTCAAGGAAGCCCAAAAACTATGGACCGACCAATTTGCCGCCGTTGCCAGGGCCCGGAGCGATACCGAGCCGCGGTTTGCACTGATCGCCCAACACCAAGATAAACTATGGACTGCATTTTACACCGAGCGCGAAGGCACGATCCGATTGATATCGGTGCGCCGCGCCCGGGAAAATGAAGAAAGGATTTACCATGAAGGCAGAGGAACTTGACGAAATTTTTGACCGGGGAGACGACATCTCGCCCCACCTCGATCTGTCCACCTTGCGGCGCCCCATTTTGGAGCAGAAGCGGGTGAATGTGGATTTGCCGATCTGGATGATTCAGAATCTGGACCGGCAGGCCGGTCTGATTGGTGTCACCCGCCAGTCGATCATCAAGGTCTGGTTGAGCGAACGCATCCGGGAGGAACAAGCCGGGCAGGCAGCCACGGCCGGTGCGTCCCGGCCTACCACCTGAGGATGCATCCGGCCAAGGGAACCGAAAGGCTTCACCCACGGCTTGGGTCGGGTTGCCCTGCAAAACCAAATTGGCGATCGCAGATAATGATTGAGGGTCTTGCTCAAGTCCTGCTCGCGATTGGTGCGCTATACATCACCACCGACAGCATCACCACCGACAGCATCATCGCCGCCACGAACGGCAGCCCCTGCGCGAAGTAGAGCGTGGGAATCCAGCGCCAGGGACTCGGGGATTTATCGGTCGGGCCGTCCATCAGATGGCGCGAACCGTGAAGCCGCGCCGCGGCCGGCGCAACGCCGGAGCGGCCCGACTCCTGCTATGCCACCGGCATGACCTACCGCAAAATCATCATGCCGCCGGACAAGAAGATCGCCCTCGTGGCCCACGACCACAAGAAGCGCGACCTGGTGGAGTGGGCGAAATTCAACCGCGACCTGCTCGCCCACCACCGGGTCTTCGCCACCGGCACCACCGGCCTCCTGCTGGAGCAGGAGCTCGGCTTCCCCATCACCAAGCTGCAGAGCGGGCCGCTCGGCGGAGACCAGCAGATCGGGGCCAAGATCGTGGACGGGGAGATTGATTTCCTGATTTTCTTCTGGGATCCGCTCGAACCCCAGCCGCACGACCCCGACGTCAAGGCGCTGCTGCGCATGGCGGTGGTGTGGAACATCCCGATCGCCTGCGACCGCGCCTCGGCCGACTTCATGATCTCCTCCCCGCTGATGGACCTGCCGTATTCGCGCATGGTGCCCGACTACGACGTCTACCGCACGCGGCCGATCCCCGCCGGTCCCGCCGGCGCAGGCCTGGCGCAGAAACCGTAATCGGCAAAAGTCCGGGCCAAGCCGGGCTAACCACGAATGGACGCCAAGAGACACGAATACGGACCGGGCTTTTCCTCGGATTGCGCAGATAACACAGACGCCGACCCCCGCCCGAAGCCGCTCTATCCGCGGCCTTCCGCTTCATCCGCGGGAACGCTGGGAGGCTTTGATTCTGATTCGTGTGCAGGCGTGTCCATTCGCGGTTAAAAATCCGGCCCGTGTTTTCCCGGGGCAGGTTTAGAGATTGTCGCTCCCGCGATTTGCGGCGAAATGACGGGCTCCGATGCCTTCCAAACCCATCCCCGGTTCCAGCGGCGAGATCCTCACCTGTCTGCCCTCCGCCTATGTGCCGCACGCGGCCACCGGGCTGCTGCACCTGCCGCGGTTTCTCGCCAAGTGCCGCTACGTGAAGACCCACGGCGCGCTGCCGCCGAGCTACGCCAAGAACTACAAGCGCGGCATGGACCGTTTCCTCTGCCTGCACCTCGGCATCGATCCCGCGGCGGTCGAACGGATCGTCTTCGAGTCCGCGACGGACGCCGAGGTGGATGAAAAACTCCGCGCCATCCTGCCCGCCGATCTGCGCGTCGCGCAGTGGAACCGCGACTACGTCCAGAAGGGCATGACGCCGAGCGGCCGCGAATTTCTCCGGCAGGCGCTCACCGCCATGGGCTGTGCGGACCGCACGGAACAGATCGTGAGCGTCGCGGACCTGATCGAATTCGACGAAGGCCGGATCGAGTAAGGCGCCCCGGTCAAGTCCGCGGCCCGGGAGCCTTTGCCCGCGCGCGCCGGCCGCGGGCTTCGCGTTTTACCTCTGAAAACTCCGGCCAGCGGCGCAAAAAAGAGCCGCTCCCGATGGGAGCGGCTCATGATTTTTAACTGCGAAGAGCCTTACTTCTTCTTCTTGGCTGCTTTTTTCTTCGCGGGTTTTTTCTTGGCTGCTTTTTTGGCCATCGGTTTTTGCTCCGTTTTATTTTGGGTTGATTTTACTCACCACGGCTTGGCGCCGTGCGCAAGTTACGTTCCGGTAAATCATCATTCTCTGCGCGGCGCGCAACACAAATGAGCGACAATTTTCATTTTCATTTTTTGCGCAAAATCGCGCCGCGAAAAAATTTTCGCGCTTCGCCGCGCGTTCAGACGATCGCGCCGGGCGCTTTCGCGGGATCGCCGTGCGCGGTGAGCACGTGCCGCAGCGTCGCGAGATTTTCGCGCACGAGTTCGCCCATCGTTGCGCACGCGAGGTATTGCGGCCGGCCGTAATGCTCCGCGAGGCTCTCGCGCAGCGCCTGCACTTTCTCCGCGGGCGCGAGCGGATCCTGCGCCATCTGCTCGACGAGGTGGCCGAGGCGCACGGCGGCCAGTTCCGCCCGGTGCAGCATGAGCGTCTGCTCCTCGCGCTGGTATTGCAGCGCCGTCTGCACGTGCAGGTGCTTCGTGCAGTAGGCGACGAGCGGCGCGTTCTCCTTGAAGAACTGCGGCAGGTAGAAGTTCTTGCGGCCGTTGTAGGACTGCTGGTCGAAATCCATCGCGCGAATGCGCACCTGCGCCTCCTCGAAGTCCGGCGTGATGACGAAGACGAAATTGTAGGAGCGCATGTCGCCGAGCAGGCGCACGAAGCAGCGCTCGTTGAATTTCACCAGCTCCTTGGCGACGCGGATGGGCTTCAGCTCGCGGTTGGTCAGCCAGCGGTCGATGAACACGTCGCCCGGGATGCCGGCGATGTGCTCCTCGACGAGGGTGGAGCCGTGCGTGAGGTAGTTGAGGCGGTTGGGGGAGAGCAGGTGCTCCAGCTCCAGGCCGTAGATGCGCGAGGCGTCGGCGCGCTTGAGGTAGAAGTAGTCCTGGTTGTCGTTGTAGGCGTTGACGACGCGCACGCGGAAGGGGGTGGAGTTGCCGAAGCTGCAGAAATCCACCCGGTCCACGTAGAGGTGGCGCACCACGGAAAAATCGCCGTCCACCTTCAGCAGCGCGTAGATGCGCTTCAGCCCCTCGTAGAGGGCGCTCATCTCGTCGGCCCGGTAGATGACGGTGTCCCACAACGTGGGGCGGCCGATGGCGTCGGTGAGGGGAATGGCTTCCTGGAAGTCGCGCATCTGTTCGTAGGTTACGGGCAGCTCGCGCTCGCGGCGGTAGCGCGTCAGGTAGCCGCGGAGGCCGGTGCTCACCGGCAGGCTGGGCTTTTTCGGCGTCGGCGCGGACAACAGCTCGTCGGCTTCCATGCCGGCACGCTACGGCCCGCGCCGGTGCTGGCAACCTTTGGGATGCGCGCGCCGGTTCAGGCGCCGCCGGCCCGGAACCAACGCGCGACCGCGGGCGCGGGCGGACGGACCGACCGCAACTCGCCGCCGGCGCGCAACGAATCGGTCGCCGCGCAACCGGCGGCGATGCTTTCGCGGGCCGCGAGCGGCGAGGTGTCGGTGTGGCCGCCCGTGCGAACGTAACGCAGGAATTCCGCCATGATTTTCGGATCGGCGCCGCCGTGGGAGCCTTTTTCGACCTTGAACCGGTAGGTTTTGTCGCCGGCAGATTTCCAATTGGCGCGCCGGTTCCAGAGCTTGAGGTGCGTGCCCGGTTCGCCGTTGCCGAAATTTTCCAGCCGGCCCTCCGTGCCGATCACGGTGTAGTTGCGCCAGTAGTCCGGGGTGTAGTGGCACTGCGCGTAGGTGGCGAAGACGCCGTTATCGAGCTGCATCTGCATCGAGCTCAGGTCCTCGACGTCGATGCGGTGGTTGAGCCCGCGCATTTTCGCCGGGGGAAAAAGCTTCCAGTCCATCTCCGCGGGCGTGACCTTGCGGGGTCCTTTCATGGCGGGTTTGCGGCCCCGCAGACCGCCGTAGAGCGTGAGACCGCCGAGGGCGTTGACCGTGCGGCTGTAGCCGCCGCAGAGCCAGTGGATGACGTCGATGTCATGCGCGGCCTTCTGGAGCAGGAGCCCGTTCGTGTAACGGCGCTCGGCGTGCCAGTCGCGGAAATAGAAGTCGCCGCCATGGCCGACAAAATGCCGGCACCAGCAGGCCTTCACCTCGCCGATGGCGCCGCCGTCGATCAGCGCCTTCATCTTCCGCACAAAGGCCATGTGCCGCATGTTGTGCCCGACGTAGAGGCGGGCGCGGTGCTTTTTGGCCGCGGCGAGGATGCGGTCGCAGCCCGCGGTGGTGATTGCCATGGGTTTTTCCAGATAAATGGCGAAACCGCGCGCGAGGGCGGCCAGCGCCTGTTCCTCGTGCAGAAAATCCGGCGTGCCGACGATGACGGCGTCGAGGTCGCGCGCCAGCAGGGCGTGAATCTCATGCGTGGTGAAGAGGTCCGCGCCGAACTCCGTGCGGTTGCGTGCGAGCGTGTCGGTGCTCACGTCGCAGCAGGCCGTGATGCGGGCGCCCCGGCCGGGTTGGTGCGCGATGCGGGCGAGATGGCCGCCGCGGCCGCCGGAGCCGATGACGCCGATTTGGAGGTCTGTTTTTTTCATGGAGGAAAGGTCAGGCCGGGACGGCCGTGCGGTGCTGGCGGCGGTAGTCGAGCGGCCGGAGGCCGCGGGTGTGGGCCGCGAAAGCCGCATAAAAGGGGGCGACGGACGAAAAGCCGCTCTCCATGGCGACGTCGAGCACCTTCATGTCGGTGGTGATGAGCAGCCGCTGGGCGTGCGACACGCGCAGCCGGGTGAGATATTCCCACACGCTCACGCCGCACTGGCGCTTGAAAACGCGCATGAGGTATTTCGGGTGCAGCTTCACGTCGTCGGCGATGGCCTGCACGGTGAGCGGATCGCGGTAGTGCCGGGCGATGAAGTGGGTGACGCGGGCGATCTGCCCGGTGCCGTGCTCGCCGGCCCCGGCCCGCGACCGCACCGGCATGCCCAGCGCCAGCCGGTGAAAGCGGGCCTCCATCTCGAGCTGCAGCACCCGCGCGCGCGCGGGATCGCCGCTGGCGGCATCGGCCAGCCAGCGTTCGAGCATCGGCCGGTCGGCCGGATCCGGCGCGCCCGCGATGATTTCGCCGCGCAGAAGCCGGTCGGAAAGTCCGTTTGGCAGCCGCCATTGCAGGAACCAACCGAGCGGCAGCGTCAGCCAGATGCCTTCGTCCCGGATGCCGGGCGCGAGCGTCTGGTGCGGCACGCCGCCCCACATCACGGTGAAGCGTCCGGCCTCGATCGGCACCACCGCGCCGCCATGCAGGTAGGAAAACCCGCCGGTGAAGAGATAGTTCACCTCGATGTCCGGATGCGTGTGCGGCACGGCCATCACCCCCACCGGCGTCATCTGCCAGACCCGGAAGCCCAGGGCCTGCTCGTGCCGGTCGGCCGGACGTGAAGCAGCGGGACGGGGCGGCATGGTTACCATAAAAGAATAAATTTGGCCTAAACGGGAAGAATTTTTTGAATAGTTCGGCTAATCTGGCCGCGTCATGGATCAACCCCGCTACCACAATCACCTGCCCCCGCCGCCCCATATCAATGTGCCGGATGCCCGCGTGCCTTCGGACCTCGACGAGTATCTCTTCGATCTGAACGGATTCGTCATCCTGCGCGGCGTGCTCTCCAAGGCGGAGGTGGCCGATGCCAACGCCCGCATCGCGCAGATCCCGCGCTCGCTGCCGCGCAAGGGCTGGCATGGCTGGGTCCAGCGTGAGGATCATCCCGAGCACCGCGGCATCAGCTACCAGCAGGTTTACGAGCTGGGCGGCACGTTTGAGCGGATGATCGACCACCCGAACTACATCAACTACGTGCTGCGCTTCATCGGCGGCCACGAGTGCTTCGATTACCACCACGGTCCGGCGTTTATCGACGAAAACTTCTACACCATCCGCGGCCCGGGCGAGGCCATCCCGCTGCACGCCGGCGGCCACGACCGCGCCAAGCGCATGTCGTTTGGGTATCACAACGGCCGTTTCCAGTGCAACCAGATCAACGTGCTCGTCGCCTTCAGCGACATCGGTCCCGGCGACGGCGCGACGATGGTCATCCCCGGTTCGCACAAGTCCAATGTCATCCATCCGCATTTCCTGCGGCCCAACCGGCAGGACGAATGGGCCGACGGTGGCGGCGCTTCGGTGGACGGTGTGCCCGGCGCGATCGAGGTGCACATGCAGGCGGGCGACGCGATTGTGTTCGTGGACGCCACCTGTCACGGCTCGGCCAAGCGCGTGAATCCCGGCGAACGCCTCATCTCGGTTTATCGCTACGGCTCCTCGTGGAACCGCACCCGCTGGGGCTACCACGCCTCGCCGGAGCTGCTGGCCCGGGCGAATCCCTTCGCGCGCAAGATCATCCACCCGCAGGAATACATCCGCCCGCCCGGCACCGCCGCCCGCTGGTAAGCGCGGATTAAGGTGGATGGGCACGTCCCTGTGCCCGTCTCTTTCCTTGCCGCTTAACCAGCCAGCAGCCGTTCGCACAGCGCGACCAGGCGCGCCCGCAACGGCTCGCCGCGTAGCGCGAACGCGCGCTGGTGCCGTTCATACTCGGCGCGGCCCTCCAGGGTCTCGATGGCGATGGGCGGGAAGCCCAGCGCCGCGAGGTCGTAGGGACTCGCCCGCATGTCCACCTCGCGGATATCGCGGGCGAGGGCGAAGCAATCGGCGATGAGTTCGGCGGGCGTGAACGGGGCGAGTTTGAACGCCCACTTGTAGAGATCCATGTTGGCGTGCAGGCAGCCGCGCTGCTCGTGCTGCGGCACGGTGGTGCGGGTGGGCTGCAGGTTGTTCAGCGGGCGGGCGGGGGCGGTGAAGAAACGGAACGCGTCGAAATGCGTGCAGGTCACGGGACCGGTCTCGACGATGCGGGCGATTTCCTCCGGTGGAAAACGCAGCGGCCAGGCGTTGTGCCGCACCTCGTCCGGCGTCTGCCGGTAAACCATCGCCCACTCGTGCAGCCCGAAGCAGCCGTAAAACGCCGGGCGCGTCTGCATGGTGGTGAGCAGGTCGCGCAGCCATGCGACAAATTCGCGGCGCGGCGGCGGCAGCGCGGCCGGATCAACCGTCACGCCGCCGTCCACCTCGCGGTATTCCGGCCAACGCAGAAATTCGCGCGCCGCGTTGCCCGCGAGGATCACATCCGGCCCCGGATGCCAGCGCCGCAGCCACGCCGGCCGGAAGGCATAGTAGCTGAAGAGAAAATCATAAACCGGATGCCTCTCTCCCCGGGCCGCCCGCGTCTGGTGCGGATCGGTCCAGGCCCGCACGCGCGCCTCATGGGCCGACCGGCGGGCGAGCCAGTCGGCTTCGGCGAGGAATGTGGTGGCGGCAAGCGCGGACATAAGGTCCGGCCAGCAAGCGGCAGACGGATGCAAACGTCAAAGCGCGGATAAGATTTGTTTGCCCCGCAGAGGCGGGAAAAACGCCGAGATTGGCGTGGCCGCAAATCAAACGGTGCCGTTGCACCGCGGCTTGCTCTGAAGTCCATCCGCCTATGCGGTGTGGCTTCCTGAGAGTTATCCTAAGATGAGACGAAAGGCAGGGCTCGACTGCCGTGACGGGCCGCTCGGAGATCGGCCCCTACCTCAATACGTATCGGCGAGGGATTGAAACGTCAGCGCCTGGGCAATCGCGGACTTGGTGGTGGGTTTTGCGAACTCGACGAGGATTTCCTTTTTCTCGTCCGGGTAGAGTTCGAACCAGTTGTCGCTGCAGTGATGCGCGAGGCCGGCGAGGTCGAAGGCGAAGCGGTGCTGGAAGACCGGCGACCGGAAGGTGAGCAACGCTTTCTGCGGCGTGAGCAGGCGGATGGCGGCGGCGGTTTTGGTCTTCGGCAACGCGACGAAGCGCGGTGGGGTCAGAAACACGGTTTCCTCGCTCACGCGCACGCCGTCGATTTCCAGCGCGATGCGGAGATAGACATGGTCGCGCCCGTGGGCCGCGAGCGGTTTGGCGAGGTCGAGGGTTTGTTGGCGCACACTCTGACCGTAGCGCAGGCGGACGTTTTTCCGGCCGCCGGCGAGGATGCGTCCATCCACATGGAAGAGATCCCAGAGCAACACGCCGGCGGCGGGTTGGGGCGCATCGTAAACCGTGTGGAGATGCACCGCCCGCACGGTGCTGCGGCGGTAGTTGCCGATGATCGCGGTCTCCGTGCCGGGCACGTGGGCGCTGACCAGCGCGGGGGCGAAGAAGCGGCGGGCGATGTGCTGGAGGGCTTTCCAGCGACCGGTGTGTTCGAGGGAGCTCCACGAGGCGACGGGCCAGCAGTCGTTGAGCTGCCAGTAGAGCGCGCCCATACAGCGCGGCATGATCCGGCGGTAGTGCTCGACGCCGGTCTGCATGCAGTGCGCCTGGTTGAGCTGCGAGAGGTAGATGAGCGCGTCCTGGCTCTTGGGGAACCGGTAGAGCCGCGAGACGTAGTCGAGGATGATCTGGTTGCCGGCGGTGTTCTTCTGGTGGTTCTCCATCACCGGGCCGAAGACGTTGTTGTCCGCGGCCGTGCTGAACGTGGCGTTGGTCGCGGGCGAGCTGTAGCTCTGCATGCCGAACTCGGAGACGAAACGGAAATTCCACTTCTCGTAGTCCTTCACCGGATGCCGCGCGTGCCACACGTCCCAGAAGTGCGTGTCGCCGCTGATCTCGCCGAGGGCCTTGACGGTGTAATCGTTGCTGCGGCCATCGCCGCGATACGGGGAGGTCGGCCAATAGGCGGTGACGCCATCGTGCGCGGCCACAGCGGCGGGCAGCACACGATGGAAGACGGCGTCGTAGTGGCGGCGCAGCTTCGGGTTTTTTTCGAGCGCGTCCCAGTTGAGGGTCTCGATCTCGTTGTTGCCGCACCAGAGCGCAAGCGAGGCCCGGTGGCGGATGCGCCGGATGTTGTGCTCGGCCTCGGTCCGCACACTGGCGAGAAAGGCGCGGTCGCCGGGGTAGAGGGTGCAGGCAAACGTGAAGTCCTGCCACACGAGCAGCCCGAGTTCGTCGCACACGTCGTAAAAATCCTCGCTTTCGTAAAGCCCGCCGCCCCAGACGCGCATCATGTTCATGTTGGCGCGGGCTGCCGACACGAGGTCGCGTTCGTAATCGGCCCGCGTGAGCCCGGCGACGAAACTGTGCGCGGGAATCCAGTTGGCCCCCTTGGCGAAGATCGGCCGGCCGTTGACGACAAACCGGAACGACTCGCCCCATTTGTCCTTCGCGCGGTCGAGCGCGACGGTGCGCAGGCCGATGCGGCGCGACCAGGTGCCGAGTTCGCGGCCGGCGGCATCCCGCGCCGTGACGGCCACGGTGTAGAGCGCCTGCGCGCCGTGGCCGCTGGGCCACCAGAGCGCCGGATTCTCTATTTTCGCTCTAAGGTTTTTGATGGGGCCGCCGACCTCGCCCACGACCCGGCCACCCAGCGAAAGTGTAACCCAATAGGTTACACTTTGGTCGGGGCGGGCGAGCTCGGGGGTAAAAGTCAGGGTGACGGATTCGGCCGGCTCGCCGCGGGCGCCGGTGGCGTGGGCCTGCGTGATGCGCACGGACTCGAGCCGGTTGCCGGTCCAGCCTTCGAGCCGGAGATCGCGCCAGATGCCGGCCGTGACGAAGCGCGGACCCCAGTCCCAGCCGAACTGGCACTGCTCCTTGCGAAAGACGGAGCTGCGGCCGACGGAATCGTTGAACTCCTTCGGCTGGTGTTCCGGGCGGGTTTTGGGCAGGGCGCGGCCGACGCTGGCGAAGACGATGCGCAGTTCGTTGCGCCCGCGCCGGAGCAGCGGCTGCACGTTCCACCGCCAGGTGATGAACATGTTGTCGGTTGCGGCGACTTTTTTGCCGTTGAGATAAACCGTGCACAGTGTGTCGAGCCCGTCGCACACCAGCTCGACGACTTCCTCGTTCAGCAGCGCGGCGGGCACATTCACCGTAGCGCGATACTCCCAGTCGCGGTGCTCGATCCACTGCAGGTCGAGCTCGTTGGTGCCGAAGAACGGATCGGGAATCAGGTCGTGCCGACGCAGGTCGCGGTGCACGCAACCCGGCACGACGGCGGTGCGCCAGGAAGATTTTTTGGTGGCATCGCGGAATTTCCACGACGCGGAGGCCAGGGGCAGGGTAATCATGAGTGGTTCAAAGCCGCGCCAGCAGGCGGCGGACGCCTTCGATGGGGGGATCGGTGAAGAAGCGGAAGTCCACCGGCCAGGGCGGCGTGGCGGCGAGGGCGCGCAGCGTGATCGCGGACACCTCATGGTTGAGGATGGCGCCGCTCACACCGCAGACGACCGGTGCCGCGCCGAACAGCCGCGCGGTGACGCTGCGGGCGAGGGCGACGAAATCGGTGAGCGTTCCGGCCAGCGCGGTCTGCGCCGGCGCATTGCCGGCCCGCGCGAGGTCGAGCACCGCCGGCGCGAAGGCGGCGAGGCGGGCGTTGGCGTCCTCCGTCGTGTAGAAATACCGCGAGTTGCCGGCGTAGTCGGTGATGCCGGTGTGCCGGACGACCGCCTCGGCCAGCGCGGTGCGCGGTGCCCAGCCCTGCAGTTCCAACAGCCCCGCGGCGAGCGCGCGCCGGCCGAGGTCGTGCCCGCTGCCGGGATCGCCGAAGCGCCAGCCGAGCCCGCCGGCGTAATGGAGCGAACCGTCAAAACCACGCGCGGCGACAAACGAGCCGGTGCCGGCGTGCAGCACGAGGCCTGGTCCGCCGTCCGTCGCGAGTTCCAGCACGGGCAGGGAGTCGTCCCCGGTGATCACCCGGCCGAAACCGTTGAGCTCCGCGCCGGTCTCGCGCCAGAAGGCGGGCGCGCCGGCCATGTAGAGGTGGGTGGCGGAAATTTCCGCCGGCTTCGCGGCCGGCGCGAGCAGCTGCCGCAGCAACGCCAGCAACTGGTCGCGCGCGCCCTGGGGGCCGAGCAGGCTGGGATTGCAGCCCGGGCCGGTGTGCCGGGCGACCATGGTGCCCGCCGGATTGACCAGGATGAGCTCCGTCTTGGTGCCGCCGCCATCAACGCCGATTTTCATCCGGAATAACTCAGGCCAGCGGCTTGCTGAGGCGGTGCTTGTAACGCTCGCCGACCCGCCGGTTGTGCTCGATCGCGCCCGGCAGGTTCTGGCTGCGGAGCACGGGCAGCGGGTGGCCCTGCGCCTGCATCCAGGCCATGACTTCGAGCATGAGCAGGTTGAGCAACATGCCGCCGACAAGCGTGGAGGTGGGTCCCGACATCAGGCCGCCGCCAAGGTCCACGAGCGTGTCGCCGGGCACGCCGAGGTTGTCGAGCACATGGTCGGAAATCTCATGGAGTTTTTTTCCGCCGGGGTGGACGGTGGCGGCGGTGGAGGACATCGCCACCGACGTGAGCCCGACAAGGTGGAGACCTTTTTCCTTCGCGTAGAGCGCGACCTCGATCGGGGCGGAGTTTTTGCCCGAGTTGGAAATGACGATGATCGTCTCGCCGGGGCGCAGTTCATACTGGCGGTCGTAGCGGCCGGCGAGGGCCGTGCCGTAGCCGACGAGGTTTTCGATGAAACCGCCGGTGGGGTCGGTCACGCCGTTGACGCACACAAGGCCGCCGGCGCGGCCGATGATCTCGCGGGCGATCACCTCGCTGTGGCCGCTGCCGAAGACGTGCAGCATGCCGCCGGCGGCGAGGTTGGCGCCGATGACCGGCGCGAGCGCGGCGATGACCGGACGGTTTTTTTCGCGGGCGGAGGCGATCAGGGCGGTGGCGCGGGCGTAAAACTGGTCGGCGGGGGAGGCCATGCCAAAGGAGAAAAGCCTTCCCTTGGCGGAAGTCGCGGCAAAAGTGGCGGCCGCCGCATGATCCGCGCCATCGACCACATCAACATCGTCGTCGCCGACCTGGAGAGGTCGGTGCGGTTTTACACGGAGCTGCTGGGCTTCCGCCTCATGAAGGAGGCGACGCTGTCCGGCGAATGGATTGATCGGATCGTGGGGTTGAAGGGCGTGAAGGGCCGCGTGGCCTATGTCGTGGCCCCGGACGGCGAGCCGCGGATCGAGCTGCTGCATTACGAAATGCCGGCGGGCGCGGCGGTGGCGGCCAACTCGTCCGCCAACACCCGCGGCCTGCGGCACATCGCCCTGCGGGTGGACGACATCGCGGCCGTGACGGCCAGGCTGCGCGCAGCCGGCGTGGAGTTTTTCAGCGACCCGGTGCGCGTGCCGGCCGGCGTGGTGCGGCACGACCAAGGCGAAAAGACGCTCGTTTACTTCCTCGACCCCGACGGCGTGATCCTCGAGCTGGCGCAGTATAAGTGAGTAGACGGAGAGGGAATGTGGAAAGCAGGAAAGCTGGAAGGGTGGAAGCAGACCCACCTTGTCTGGAACTCATGAACTCTGGAACCAACCATCTCCGGGGCGGTTGAGTGGATCTATTCCTGAGTTCCTGATTTCCACATTTTATCCATTCCGCATCACGCTTCCCAGCGGCCGTAGATGCCGCAGGGGAGGACCTTGCCGTCGCGCTGGATGGGCAGGCCGACTTCGCCGGCGGTGATCCGGCCGCCGCGGTCGCCGAGCAAAGCGGCGAGCAGATTGGCGACGACGGTGGGCGAGAGGCGGGCGGTGTAGGCGTTGATGAGGAAGAAGAGCGGGGCGTCGCTCAGCAGCTGGCCGCACTCGGTCAGCAGCGGCCACAGATGGTCCTCCAGTTTCCACATCTCGCCGGTGCTGCCGCGGCCGTAGGTGGGCGGGTCCATGATGATGGCGTCGTATTTGCGGCCGCGTTTCAGCTCGCGGCGGACAAATTTCAGGCAGTCGTCGGTGATGTAGCGGACAGGCGCGTCGGCGAGGCCGGAAAGCGCGGCGTTTTCGCGGCACCATTTCACCATGCCCTCGGCGGCGTCCACGTGGCACACGCTGGCGCCGGCGGCGGCGGCGGCGCAGGTGGCCGCGCCGGTGTAGCCGAAGAGGTTGAGCACGTTGACGGTGCGGCCGGCCGCGCGCGCGGCGCGGATTTTTTCCGAACACCACTCCCAGTTGACAGCCTGCTCCGGGAAGAGGCCGGTGTGCTTGAAGCTGGTGGGGTGGATCTTGAAGGTGAGTTTGAGCGGTGCGTAGCCGATCGTCCAGTGGTCGGGCAGGGGGCGGCGGTATTCCCACTTGCCGCCGCCTTTCTCGCTGCGGTGGTAGAAGCCGTCCCAGCCGGTCCACTTCGCGCCGGGCGCCACGCCCGACCGCGGCCAGATGATCTGGGGATCGGGCCGCACGAGGGTGTGGGCGCCCCAGCGCTCCTGCTTCAGGCCGTCGCCGCAGTCGAGCAACTGGTATTCCTGCCAGCGGTCGGCGACGATGAGGGCGGGACGTTCCGGAGTCATGCCGGCACGATGATGGGCGCGGCCGGGCGGGTAAACCACGATTGCATGCGAAGAAGCACGTGGGCCGGTTTTACCGTGGATTTCGCGGATCAATCCGGATGACTTGAATGGCGCAAAGATGACGCAGGACCGCCGGGCCTTTGCTTGCGGCGTGCCCGGCGGTCGCGCCCGGCCTGTTGCGGTTCACTGTCGCTCCGGGAGCCCCGGATTGACACCGGGTTGCAAATCCTGTCTTTGGTCATCCTTTTCTCCCCAGCCATGCACCTAAAAAACACCCTCCGGGCACTCCTCGCCCTCGTTTCCCTCGCCCTGATCGCTTCGCCGTTGGCGGCCGATGTGGTTGAGACCAAGAACGGCGCGCGCCTTGTCGGCAAGGTCACCAAGATCGAGGACGGCAAGGTCCACCTGACCACCGATTTCGCGGGCGACCTCGTCATCAAGCAGAGCGAAGTCACCGCCATCAGCACCGATGCGCCGGTCTTCGTGCGCCTGGCCAGCGGCACCGTGCTCGAGGGCACCGTGGCCGGCGAGGGCGACACCATCAAGATCGCCGGCGCCGACGGCGTGCTCACGACGCAGGTGGCCAAGGTCGCGGCCTCGTGGGGTCCCGGCGGCGAGGACCCGCAGGTCACCGCGATGAAAGCCGACCTCGCCGCGCGCGAACGCAAGTGGTCCATCCAGACAACCTTCGATCTCACCGGCCGCAGCGGCAACACCAACGCCACCGGCCTCGCCGCTGGCTTCACCGCCACCCTCAAGGGCCAGCAGGACACCCTCAAGTTCTACGGCACGACCAACTACGCTTCGTCCGAGGACGCCGCCGGCGTCGAGACCAAGACCGCCGACGAACTGATCGTGGGCGTGGATTATTCCACCTTCTTCTCCGAGCACGCCGGCTGGTTCATGCGGCAGGAGCTGGAGCGCGACAACGTCGAGGGCGTGGACCTGCGCTCAACGACCGATGCCGGTTTCAAATACCGCGCCGTCAAGAACGAGCGCCAGGAACTCAACGTCCGCGTGGGTGCCGGTTACCGTTTTGAGAGCTACGGTGCGGGGGCCGACAGCGGCGGCGCGGTCGCCTCGCTCGGCCTGAACAACGTCTTCAAGGTCGGCAGCTTCACCAACCTCGTCACGGACCTGCAATACCTGCCCTCGATCGACGACTTTGCAGACTACCGCTTCGTGCACGACTCCGCCTTCGAGATTCCGCTGTCCGCCGGCTTCTGGAAGCTGCGCGTCGGCCTGAACAACCAGTTCAACAGCCGCCCGCAGCCCGGCCGCAAGGACATGGACACGACCTACTACACCCGCCTCATTCTGAACTGGCGGTAAGCGGGGAAGTCAGACCCTTTACCCAAAGCCCCGGAGCCAAGTCCGGGGCTTTTTTGCGGGCCAATCCCGCCACTTGTCGGTCTTCATGCCCTCTCGAAGTAATCGGAATCGATCTTCTTCACCTCGTATGTCGAAACCGAGGTTACGCCTACGCCGAAATCAATCATCAGGTGTGCCATTGTCTGGCCATCAATAAGGATAATCTTCTTGTCGATGCGAGAGACGTAATCTTCGGCGTCGCGGGAAAAATCCGACGTCGTGATAAAAATACCCTTCCGCGCACGCTGACCGTCCAGCGCGCCAGCAAACTTCTGAATATCCGGACGACCGACTGTAGCTTCCCAGCGCTTTGCTTGGATGTAGATGATATCCAAACCCAAGCGGTCTTCTTTGATGATTCCGTCGATTCCTTCATCGCCGCGCCTGCCAATCGCATGCCCGGCATCTTTCCGTGAACCACCGTATCCCATCTTCACGATCAGATCGACTACGATTTCCTCGAACAGCGCGGGCTCTGAGACCTTGATTGTAGAGAGTATCTCGGCGGCAAGTTCCGACCGAAGCCGGTCATATGCGGACTCAAGCGCTTCATGCGGCGTCTTTCCGATGTCGCGTGCCGGAGCGACAGCGATGGCGGGCGGCCCCTCTTCTTTTTCGTGTCGCAGCGCTTTGAACTCGATGAACTCCGGGAATCGCTCCAAAAACGCCACATCGATGGCCTGTGGATTCTCACGCAATACA
>JAHCLN010000066.1 GCA_026125215.1 Opitutaceae bacterium | reverse complement strand
CCAGCTCCGTTTCCAGTGCCCGGATTCGGTTGCCGGCGGCGTCGCTGCCGGCCCGGTCCGTCTGGAGGGCGGCATGTTCCTTTTCCAGCGACTCAAAACGTCTCGTGAGTTCCGCCAGGTTCTGCGCGCGGCTCCGGCCGTCGTTCTCGGCCGCCGTCAGGGCTTGCCGGGCTTCGGCCAGCTGACCGTTCAGGCGTTCGAGCTGGACGGCGTGGCGGGACTGCTGCTCGCCGAGCTCGGCCTGCAGACGGTCCAGCTCCGCACTGAGTTTGGCATTCTCGGCGCCCGTGTGATCGGCGCGGGTTTTCAGTTCGCGCGTGGCCGCGGTCAACTTCGACTCCGCATCGGCCAACGCCCGTTCCAAAGTTTTTACCCGGATGTCCGCGTCTTCGGCGCCCGCCCGGGCCCGGCGCAGGGCCGTGTTCTCCTGCTGCAAGCCGTCCAACCTGGCGGTCAGTGCGGCAAGGTCGGCCGCCCGGTCCCGCCCCGTGGTCTCGGCCGCGGTGACCGCCTCCTGGGCCGCGGTCAGCTGGGTGCGCAGCCGGTTGAGCTGGACGGACGCCTCGGACTGGGCGGCCTGCAACTGCACCCGGATCTCCTCGGTCTCACGCCGGGCCGCGACCATCTGCGCCTGTGCCTCGGCCAGCTCGCCTTGGAGACGGTTGCGCTCGGCCACGAGCTGATCCCGCTCGCCGCTGCGCGCCTGATCGCGCGTCTGCAGCTCGCGGGTGGCCGTGGCCAGGTCGCGTTCCGCACGAGTCAACGCAACCTGGGATTGCTCCGCGGTCGCGACCGCGCGGGCCACCTCATCCTGCATCTGCCGGAGGCGACCCTGGGTGTCGGCCAGCTCGCGCTGCAGCCGCTCCTGCTCCGCCTGCGTGCGGGGATCGGCCGCCGGGGCCGCGGCCAACGTCTGCTCAAGCCGGGCTTTTTCCGCGCGCAGGGCGCCGAGTTCGGTGGTCGCAGTGGACAGTTCCTGTCGCAAAGTCTGAATGGCCGCGGAGTCCCCGGCCGAGACCAGCTCCTGCAGCCGGCGGTTTTCCTCCGTCAAGCGCGCGGCCAGCGCGCGCTGCTCGTCCAACTGGCCCTGCAATGCGGCCGCCTGCGCTTCCGCAGCGCCCCCGGCAGCAGGCGCGGCCTCGGCAGCCCGTTGCTCGGCCACGCGGAGACGGCGGTGGAGATTGGCCAGTTCCACGGTGGAGCGCTTGACCTCGTCGTTCAGCCGGGCGTTTTCCGCCGCCAAAAACTGGGCGCGTTCGTCGCCGCCCGTCGGAGCCGATGCAGCCAATCCGGTGAGCCGCCGGTTCTCCTCTTCGAGCCGGACGCGGGTCGCGGCCAGTCCCTGCAATTCGCCCGCGAGCTCCTCGTTGCGGGCGGTCAGGCCGGCACGTTCCGTGCGCAGCGCTTCCATTTCCCGCGTCAACTGCGCCAGCTGCTCGCGCAATTGCGTCGAGGCGGTGCTGTCCGCCGCCTGCCGGCCCAGCCGGGTGTTTTCGGCCTGCAGTTGCGCGGCGGTTTCACGGGCCTGCCGCAGTTCGTCCTGCAGGCCGGCGATTCGTTCGGTCAACGCCCGGTTGGTCGTCTCCAGCGCGGATTTTTCCTCGGCCAGCCGGGGATCGGGCGCGGCCGGGCGCGCGGCGGCTTCCAGCTGCCCCAACCTTTGCTCCAGCTGCTGCTTTTCGACCTGAATGGACTGCACGGCCCCGGCGAGCCGCGTGTTTTCCGTCCGCAGACGCTGCAATTCGTCCTGCGCGGAGCGGAGCTGCTCGCCAAGTTCCGCGAGCTGCCGGGCGGCGGCCTCGGTGGCGGGAGGCGCGGCGGCAACTTCGGTGGCGGCACTGCGGCCCTCCAGCTGGGCCTTGATGGCCGCTTGGCGGGCTTTGGCCTCGGCCAGCTCCGCCGGCTGCAGCCGGGCCGCGACCAAATCGCGGCCGACGGCGGTGACACCGTTTTCCGCGGCCAGCGCGAGCCAAGCGTAGGCTTCCTTGAAATTGCCGGCGAGACCGCCGCGGCCTTCGGCGAGCATGATGCCGTAGTTGTTCTGGGCGGGACCAAAGCCCTGCAGCGCCGCGGCGCGGTAGAGTTGGACCGCGGCCGCCTCGTCCATCGCGGAGCCGCGCCCCTCTTCCAACATGAGCGCGAGATTGTAGCGCGCCCGGGCATACCCTTGCTCCGCCGCCGCCCGATACCACCGCTGGGCAAGCGCCTCGTCCTTGGAGAGGCCGCGGCCCGTTTCGTAGGCGAGGCCGAGATTGTATTGCGCTTCCGCCACGCCGCGCTCCGCGGCCTGCCGGAACCACAGCACCGCTTCAAAATGATCCTGCGGCACGCCGACGCCGTTGGCATACATGTTGCCGACGTTGAACTGGGCCGGCGCAAAACCTGCCTCGGCCGCCTTCAGGTAGTGCCGGAAGGCCACCCGCGGATCCTGCGGCACGCCCCGTCCCATCTCGGTCATCATGCCGAGATTGAAGCTCGCCGCCGCATGGCCCGCGGCCGCCGCCGTGGTGTAGAGGCGGATGGCCTCGGCATCATCCTGCGGCACGCCCTGACCGTTGACGTGCAGATTGGCGAGGGCGTTGAGCGCCTCCGGATCGCTGGCCTGGGCCCGGGCGCGGATGGTCGCCAAATCCACCGTCTGCGCCGGGAGAACCGGCAGGCCGGGCCCCAGCGCCAGCAATGCCGCGAGCAGGACCGCCCTTTGCCGCTTGGAGAGGAAAAATTGGTCGGGAGCCGCTGGGTTAAGCACGGGATTCGTTTAAGGAGAAAACCCTAGTCGGGAGCAAGGCCGCATCCTGCATGCCGTGGATGATCTTCTTGTCCGGCGGGCAGAAGGTCGCGAGCGCGCCCGAGAGCCGGGCTTCGCCGTTGACCACGAAATAATAGGGGCACAGCCGCAGCCGGCCGGCCTTCACCGCAACGACCGGCCCGCCCGCCGTGGTTTCGTAAACCGGGTGGTTCACGCGCTGCGGCTTTTTGTATTCCTGCAGCACATGCAGGTTGGTCGTCGCCAGCTCCCGGGCCTGCTCCAGCCCGGCCTGCCATTCCTCGCGGGAACAATCGCTGCCCAGCACGACGCTGCGCGCCCCCCAGGCCGTCTCGTGGAAACCGGAAATCTTGATGATCAAATCGCGCTCCTTTTGCGAGGCGGCGGCGAGCTCGCGCCAGTCGCCGAGTTGGCGGCCGCCGACCTTCGGGCCATCCAGCACCGCGCCGGGCGGCAACGGGGCCGGATCCATCACCCACGAGCGCGGGATGAGATTTTGCAGCAGGGCAAGACTGCGGCGCGGCAGGTTTTCCTGCCAATACTCCTGCAACAGATGGTGGTGGAAGAGGGCGAGCGAAAGCTTCTCCTCCTGAAAGGGCCGCATCGGCGGGGCCACGACCACCTCCCCCGCCGCCCAGGCCTGAAAGATATATTCCACCGTGTTCAGGTTGGGCAGGTCGAAGAGCTCGAAAAAGCGGTAGATGATGTCGATCTTCTCCGGGTTGCCGTCGTGGTCGATGAAGAGGGCGTTTTCGAGCGGGAAGACCTCCTCCGGCCGCACGCAAAAAACCCGCTGCCCGCGCAGCTGGAGCTGCAGCGCGAGCCACTGCATCTCGGGCCGGTAGGTGGCCGCCTCGTCGCTCACGACCAGCGCGATCATGGGGTTGGGCAGACCCGGGCGCAGCGCCGCCAGCGCCGCGTGGAAATTGACGATCATCCCGTCGTCCGCGCCGAGGATGCCGCCGTTCGGCGCATAGAGCCGGTTGAGAAACGCGGTGAGCCCGATGCCGCCGGGAACGGAGTCGAGTTCCGTGAGCGCAAACCCGTCCGCGGTGAGCAACAGATCCGGCCGGAGCACCGGCGGCAACATCCCGCGGTTGCGCGGGTCGCGGGCATGCGCGATCAGTGCCGGCGGCTTGCCGCGGTCGAGATACCCGGCGACCCAGGGAGCGAGCAGCGGTTTGTTCCGGAGCAGGTTCCGGCCGGCTGCCGCCCGCAGGTAGAGCGTTTCCAAGGCCTGGTGAAAATCGAGGCAGGCCGCCCCGATTGCCTCCAGCCCGGCCAGCTGCTCCGGCGAGAGCGGCCAGGCCTGCGGCGAAAGCTGCCAGGTCTTGTCCTCAAACAGGGGCTGGCCGCCGAGGGCGGTCTTGATCTGTTCGTGGGTGAGCTCGGTCATGGCGGAAGGAATGGCTGAAGGACTGAAGGACGGAAGGGCTGAAAAGCGAAAAGAAGCGGCAAGGGTGGTCGGTTCAGTCCTTCAGCTTTTCAGCCTTTCCGCTTTTTCCTACTCGTCGTCCATCTGGATGTCCTTGTTGCGGTGCCGCGGGCAACCGGCGCGCAGCCACGCGTTGATGAAGCGGTCGAGATCGCCGTCGAGCACGGCCTGGGTGTCGCTCGTGGAAACGCCGGTGCGCAGGTCCTTCACCATCTGGTAGGGCTGCAGGACGTAGCTGCGGATCTGGCTGCCCCACCCGATCTCGCCTTTCTCGCCGTAGAATTTCTCCATCTCGCTGCGCTGCTCGTCGAGGCGCTTCTCGTAGAGGCGGGCCTTGAGCACGTTGAGCGCGCTGGCACGGTTCTTGATCTGCGAGCGCTCGTTTTGGCAGACGACCACGATGCCCGTCGGGATGTGCGTCAGGCGCACGGCCGAATCGGTGGTGTTGACGCCCTGCCCGCCCTTGCCGGAGGAACGGTAGACATCCACGCGGATCTCGCTCTCGGGGATCTCGATGTCGATGTCCTCGTTGATCTCAGCGATCACGTCCACCGCGCAGAACGAGGTGTGCCGGCGTTTGTTGGCATCGAAAGGGCTGATGCGGACGAGGCGGTGGACGCCGCGCTCGGCCTTGGCGTAGCCGTAGGCGTTTTCGCCCTTGATGAGCAGCGTGGCCTTGCTGATGCCGGCCTGGTCGCCTTCCTGGACATCCTGCAGCTCGACGGTGAACCCACGGCGTTCGGCCCAGCGGTTATACATGCGGAAAAGCATGTCGGCCCAGTCGTTCGACTCGGTGCCGCCAGCGCCCGCCTGGATGGAAAAGATGGCGTTGTTGCGGTCGAACTGCCCGGTCAGGAAGGAGGCGATCTCGAGCTCATCGAGTTCGGTCACGAGAGCTTTCACCGTGGCCTCGAGTTCCTTGGTGTAGGTTTCCTGCTCCGCCCCCTCCGCCGCCTCGACGAGCTCGGTCATCACGGCAACGTCCTCGACCTTTTTCCGATAGGCCACGACGGGCAGAACGGCCCGCTTCAGGCCGTTGAGCTTGGCAATGTGCTTTTGCGCCCGGTCGTTGTTGTTCCAAAAATCAGGCACGCCCATCTGGGCCTCCATCGCCTCGATTTCCCGCTGCTTTTGTTCGCAGTCAAAGAAACCTCCACAAGTGGCCGGCGCGCTTCTTGATGTTCTCGATGTGGTCGAAAGTCTCGGGTGCGATCATGATGAAAGGACTATAGCCGCAAAGAGCATCGGCAGGGGCAAGCGGGTTTTCCCAAAAAATCAGATCCTATTTTGATGGTTTTCATCGAATTGCGACAGCAGTGGGCCCGAACAGGCCTATCCGGTTCAAATTCAAGCTGGTTGCAAAGCCAACTTTTGCCATATTTGCGCACCATGAAGTTGATGGTTGCCCTCCCCTTGATGCGTGCGCTGACCGCAGGTCTGGCGGCCGTGGCATTGGGTTCGGCGGCGCTGCGTGCCCAAGTGTCGGTGGGTTACTTCACGGACTTCTATGTTGGGTCGACCGGGCCCGCCGCCGGTATCACCACCGCGGGTGGAACGCCGGTGCCCATCACCGACATCACCGTGTTCGACTTCAGCACGGTGGAAATTCTCGTCATCAACCAATCTGCCAACAGTCCCCACAGTTCCGAACTGATGGCCCGGGCCGCGGATCTCGCGACCTTCGTGCAGGCCGGCGGCATTCTGCTCTTTCATGACCGGTATGTCGGCGACGACTACGCCGCCACCCCGAACACCCTGTTGCCCGGCATCGGCAACGCGCAGTTTTTCCGCGATTTCGACCTCGACGACGACATTGATTTTCTGAACGCGCCGAATCTGCTGACCAACGGCCCGTTCGGGGTGCTCGACAACACCAGTCTCGACGGCGGCAATTCCTCGACCCACGGCTACGTGCTGACCTCCACCCTCCCGGCCAACACCACCGTGCTTTACACGGTGGGCAGTGACCACACCAAGGCCGCCGGCTTTGCCTATCCGTTCGGCAACGGCATTGTCTTCTACTCCACCATTCCGCTGGACCACTATCTGGACGGTTCCGGCCCGGCGCTGCTCAACCAAAGCGTCCAGAACATTTACTACCCCAACCTGCTGGCCGGCATCGCCGCCGTGCCCGAGCCCTCCACCTGGGCCATGCTGGGGCTGGGGCTGCTTGTGGTCGGCTGGCAGCTGCGTCGCCGGCAACGCTGAGGCTCAGCTGCGCAGGGTGCCGGCGGCCTTTTCCGCAAGGTAGCTGGCGTAGGTCAGGCGCACGCCGTCGCGGAGGGCGGTCTTCGCCTTCCACCCGAGGGCCGAGAGTTTGGAAACATCCATCAGCTTGCGCGGCGTGCCGTCGGGTTTGGTCGCGTCCCAGACAATCCTGCCGGTGAAACCTGTGACCTCGGCAACAAGCTCGGTCAGTTCCCTGATGGTGATATCCGTGCCTGTCCCGACATTGATGAGATCCGGCGGATTCTCCATCCGCAGCAGGAAGGCGCAGGCGTCGGCGAGATCGTCCACATGCAGGAATTCGCGCTGCGGCGAGCCCGTGCCCCACGCCACCACTTCGGCACGGCCGGCGGCCTTCGCCTCGTGGAACTTGCGGATGAGCGCGGGCAGCACATGCGAGTTCTGCAGGTGGTAGTTGTCGCCCGGGCCATAGAGGTTGGTCGGCATCGCCGAGTGAAAGAGCACGCCGTGCTGCCGGCGGTAATACTCGCAGAGTTTGAGCCCGGCGATCTTGGCGATGGCGTAGGCCTCGTTGGTCGGCTCCAGCGGACCGGTCAGCAGACACGACTCGGGCATCGGCTGCGGCGCGAGCTTCGGGTAGATGCAGGAGCTGCCGAGAAAAAGGAACCGCTTCACGCCCGCGGCGAAGGCCCCGTGGACCGTGTTGGCGGCGATGGCGAGGTTGTCGTAGGCGAAGTCCGCCGGGTAGGTGTGGTTGGCGTGGATGCCGCCGACCTTGGCCGCGGCCATGATGACCACATCGGGCTTCTCGTCGGCGAAGAAGGCGTGCACCGCGGCCTGATCGGTCAGGTCGAGCTCGCGCCGGGTGCGCAGCACCAGTTGCAGGCCCGGCTCGGCCTGGAAGCGGCGCACCAGCGCGCCGCCGACCATCCCGTTGTGTCCTGCGATGTAGAGCTTCATCAGAGTGCTAAGTGTTAGGTTTTAGGTGTTTAGAATTTGGCTTGGGGCGAGACAGGCTCTGCCGCAAACCCTCAAGCATGGCGCCGATCTGCTTGGTTTCCTCGACCATACGCAGAGCCTCGGCCTCGGCAACGAGCCCAAGGTCGATTGTGAGATACAACTGGGTGCGTAGCTCAGCGGCTGAGCCTTTGGCGATCCCGATGAAATGTTGAAACTCGCCGGTGCCATTTCTTTCCGCGCCTTCCGCAATGTTCGAGGCGATTGATACCGCCGCCCTTCTCATCTGGTCGCGCAAAGACCAGTCTTTGAAGACTTCCGTGCTGCGATAGGTTTCGCGCACCAGCGCGCGAGCCCGCCGCCAAACCTCGAGATTTTCGAAGGAATGGTAACTCATTGCTTAAGACCTAAAACCTAACACTTAAACGCCGGCCGGCTCATGCAAACGGCGTCCGCGAGGGCTGCGGCAGGCCCGCGATCTGGGCCTCGCGCTTGGCGAGGTCGAGGTCGGCCTCGGTCATGATCTTCACCAGCTCCTTGAATTTCACCTTCGGCTCCCAGCCGAGCTGGCGCTTGGCCTTGGCGGGGTTGCCGATCAGCAGGTCCACCTCGGCGGGGCGCTCGTAGCGGGCGTCGTATTTGACGTATTTCTGCCAGTCGAGCCCGAGCAGGCCGAAGGTCTCCTCGATGAACTCCTTCACCGAGTGCGTCTCGTTGGTCGCCACCACGTAGTCGTCGGGCTTTTCCTGCTGCAGCATCACCCACATCATCTCGACGTATTCCTTGGCGTAGCCCCAGTCGCGCTTGGCGTCGAGGTTGCCCATGTAGAGGGCGTCCTGGAGCCCCATCTTGATGCGCGTGGCGGCCCGCGTGATCTTGCGGGTCACGAAGGTCTCGCCGCGGCGCGGGCTCTCATGGTTGAAGAGGATGCCGTTGGAGGCATGCAGGTTGTAGCTCTCGCGGTAATTGACCGTGAGCCAGTGCGCATACACCTTGGCGCAGCCGTAAGGCGAACGCGGCCAGAACGGCGTCGTCTCCGTCTGTGGCACCTCCTGCACCTTGCCGAACATCTCCGAGGAGGAAGCCTGGTAGTAGCGCACCTTCTTCACCAGCCCCGCCTCGCGGATCGCTTCCAGAATGCGCTGCGCGCCGAGGCCGTCCACGTCGCCGGTGTATTCGGGGATGTCGAACGACACCCGCACGTGGGACTGGGCGCCGAGGTTGTAGATTTCGTCCGGCTGCAAATCGTAGAGCAGCTTCACCATCTGCACCGAATCCGCGAGGTCACCGTAGTGCAGGAACAGCCGCACCCCGTTCACGTGCGGGTCGCGGTAGAGGTGCTCGATGCGGCTGGTGTTGAAGGTCGAGGCCCGGCGGATGACACCGTGCACTTCATACCCCTTGGCAAGCAGCAGCTCCGCCAGGTAGGAGCCGTCCTGTCCCGTGATGCCGGTGATGAGCGCTTTTTTCATACACCGCCATCGAGACCCAGCCGCAGGCGGCCGACAAGCCCTGAAAATTCAGCCGCCGCCCGCTGCCGGCCTTCCACGAGTCCGGGATGTTTTGCCCCGCCGCCGAGTCTGCACTTTCCTGCCGCCGCGAATCCGCCAAGCTGCGGCCACATCCCTTCCCTGCATG
The DNA here is from genome assembly GCA_026125215.1 of Opitutaceae bacterium. Classification (GTDB taxonomy): domain Bacteria; phylum Verrucomicrobiota; class Verrucomicrobiia; order Opitutales; family Opitutaceae; genus UBA2377. The sequence continues at coordinate 9,561 of JAHCLN010000066.1, read as the reverse complement.
TTGCAGTCCCACGAACCCCGCACCGTCATTTATCAACGCCATGTCCCGCGCTGGGTGCATCTGGCCTGTCTCGTCCCGACCATCGGGCTGACCGCAACCATGTTCTGGCTGGTGTTTCTGCAGCCACCGGGCGACGACGCGCTTATCCGGGCCGAGGAGATCGACCCGACGGGCCGGTTTATCTTCGGCTTCTTCGTGCTGGCCGGGTTCTTCCTGAGCGGGGTGTTCGCCTACCGGCTGCTGCGGAATCCGCCGTATTTTATCCTCTACGACACCGGGTTCGAATACTCACCGGGCGGGGTCTCCACCGGATTGATCCGCTGGAGCGAGGTGGCGGAGCTGCGCGACGAAACCGTGCTCCAAGGCGACTCCGGTCCCGGCAGCGGGCGGGGAGCGGTCACGGCGGTGGTGCTGCACAGCCCGGAGGAATACATCGCACGGTTTCCCGCCGCGCTGGAGCCTCTCTTCCGGGCGCGTCTGGCGATGAACAGTTCGCCGATCCTCATCAGCAAGGCGGAATTCGGCCGGGATCACGACACCCTGCTGGCAATCATGCGCGAGCAGGTGGCCAAGGCCCGGCAGCGCTGAGGGACGCGCGCGACCTCAGCCGAGCTTCCGCGCCAGATCCACGAGCTGCCGGGCCAGCGTCGCCACCGATTGCCGGGTGCGCTCGCCGGCCAGTGATCCATCCTCGCGGAAAGCCTCGTGCGCCTTCGGCAGGATGCACTGGGCCGGCACAACGTGGCAGCCCAGATGCAGCAGCAGATGCCGGGCGTGCTGCAGCGACCGGGCGCCGCCGAGCGCGCCCGGCGAGGCCGCGACAACGGCCGCCACCTTGCCGGCCAGCGGGTTTTCATCGGCCCGCGTGATCCAGTCGATGGTGTTCTTCAGCAGCGGCGTGATGAACGAGTTGTATTCCGGGGAGGCGATCAGCAACCCCTGGTGGGCGGTGACGAGCTCGATCAGCTTGGTCGCATTTGCCGGAAGCCCGTGTGCCTCCTCCTCGTCGCCGTGGTAGAGCGGCAGCGCGTAATCGTTCAAATCGAGCAGGGTCACTTCGCCGCCGGCCGCCCGGGTTTCCGCGACGGCGACGGCCAGCAGCTTGCGGTTCAGCGATTCGCGCCGGGCGCTGCCGGCGAAGGCCAGGATGCGGGGCGTGGTGGACATGCCCCCAGCAAACTCAATCCAGCGCCCGGAGCAAGCGCTCGACCTCGGCCTGCTTCGCCTGCAGTTCGGCCAGCTGCTTGCGCGCCCCCTCGAGCACGGCCGGCGGCGCCTTGCTGACAAAGGCCTCGTTCGCCAGCCGCGCCTCGGTGCCGGCAATGTGTTTGCGCAGCGTGTCGCGCTCCCTGGTGAGCCGCGCTTTTTCCGCGGCCAGATCACCGCCCTTGATCTGGCGGATCAGGTTCCACGTGCCCAAACCCGTGACGGTCGCCGGGGCGGTGGGTGAAAGCGGGCCGCGGGTGATGGACGCCGCCCCGACCATGCGCTGGAGCTTGGCCAGATTGGTCTCGATCTCGGCCCACTGGCGGTCCGCCGCCTCGACGACGAACTCGCTGTCCTTTTTCGCCGCCTCGCCGTTGTCGGCTTTTAGCGCGCGGAGCAGCGAAACGGTCTGCTTGATACGCTCGACCTCGGCCGCGGCATCCCGGTTGATGACCAGCCCGTGCAACACGGCGGTGTTGGCCACGAAAGACGCGTCGTCATGATGCACCCCGCCGATGAACCCGCCTTCCCGGGCGTAACCCAGCAGATGCCAAAGTTCCTCGGTGATGAAGGGGATGAACGGGTGGAGCATCAGCAGCGTCTGGCGCAGCACGAGGTCCTGGATGGCGAGGCAGTTCCCCTTCAGTTCGGGCGACTGCAGCTTCGTCTTCGAAACCTCGACATACCAGTCGCAAAAATCGTTCCAGAAAAAGCCGTAGAGCGCCTGCACCGCGGCGCTGAACTCAAACTGCGCGAAATTGCGGTCCACCTCGCGCGTGATGGTGAGCAGACGGTCGAGGATGGCGTGGTCGTCGGCATCGAACTTCGCCACCTGGAGCCGGGCGAAGATGGCGGAGAGCGAGGAGTTGTCAGCCATGTCGCCGCTCATCTGGCGGAAACGGCACGCGTTCCAGAGCTTGTTGCAGAAGTTCTTGCCGCTCTCGATGCGGTCTTCTTGGAAGCGGATGTCCTGGCCCTGCGGGGCGATGGACACGATGCCGAAGCGCAGACCGTCGGCGCCGTATTTCGCGATGAGGTCGAGCGGGTCGGGCGAGTTGCCGAGCGACTTCGACATCTTGCGGCCCTGGGCGTCGCGGATGATGCCGGTGAAATAGACGTCCCTGAACGGAATCCGCTTCGCCAGCGGCTCGCCCGGATGCGTGAACTCCAGGCCGGCCATGATCATGCGCGCGACCCAGAAGAAGATGATGTCCGGTCCCGTGACGAGCGTGCTGGTCGGATAGAAATAGCCGTAACCGTCCCGCTCCATCGCAGCCTTGTCCGGCCAGCCGAGCGTGGCGAACGGCCAGAGCCATGACGAGGCCCAGGTATCGAGCACGTCGTCCTCCTGCACCCAGTTGTCCTTGTCGGCCGGGCCTTCGAGGGAGACGTGGACCTTCTTCGGATCGGCGAGGTCGGCCTCGGTGAGCTTCTCCTTGTCGAGGCCCTTGGCATACCAGACCGGGATGCGGTGGCCCCACCAGAGCTGGCGGCTGATGCACCAGTCCTGGATGTTTTCGAGCCAGTGCAGGTAAACCTTGGACCAGCGCTCCGGATGGAAACGAATGTGCCCGTCGCGCACGGCGGCCTTGGCCTCCTCGACGCGCGGATACTTGAGCCACCACTGCCAGGTGAGCCGCGGCTCGATCGGCACATCGGCGCGCTCGGAGTAGCCGACATTGTTCTCGTAGGGCTCCTCCTTCACCAGCGCGCCGGACTCCTTGAGCAGCTCTGCGGCCTTCTTCCGCCCGGCGAAGCGATCCATGCCCGCGAGCGCCGGGCCGGCCAGCTCGTTGAGCGTGCCGTCGGCGTTGAGCACGTCCACGACCGGCAGCTTGTGGCGCAGGCCGATGTCGAAATCCACCTTGTCGTGTGCCGGCGTGATCTTGAGCGCGCCGGAACCGAACTCCTTGTCCACGGCGCTGTCGGCGACGATCGGAATCTCCGCCGCCGGTCCGATGGGACGGCGCACCTTCTTGCCGATGAGGTCGGTGTAGCGCGGATCATCCGGATGCACGGCGATGGCCACGTCGCCGGGGATCGTCTCGGGCCGCGTGGTCTTCACCTCGATGAACTGGCCCGGCTGGTCCACGAGCTCGTAGCGCACCTGGTAGAGGAAACCCTTCGCGGGCTTCATGATCACTTCCTCGTCGGAAAGCGCGGTGAGCGACACGGGGCACCAGTTGACCATGCGCTTGCCGCGGTAGATGTGACCCTTGCGATAGAGATCAACGAACACGCCGAGGACGGCCTGCGAGTAATGCGCGTCCATCGTGAACTGCGTGCGGCTCCAGTCGCACGAGGCGCCGAGCGCCTGCAACTGCTTCAAGATGATGCCGCCCTTCTCCTCGCGCCAGGCCCAGACCTTTTCGAGGAATTTCTCGCGGCCGAGGTCGCGGCGGTGCTTCTTCTCCTTGCGCAGCTCACGCTCGACCACCGCCTGCGTGGCGATGCCCGCGTGGTCGGTGCCCGGCAGCCACATGGCCTCGCGGCCTTCCAACCGCGCGCGGCGGATGAGGATGTCCTGCAGGGTGTTGTTCAACACATGGCCCATCGTCAGCACGCCCGTGACGTTGGGCGGCGGGATCATGACGGCGTAGGGCTTTTTGGCCGGGTTGACCCGGCCCGAGAAAACCCCTGCTTCCAGCCAGGCGGCATACCACTTCTTTTCGACTTCCTGCGGTTCGTAACTCTTGGTGATCTCGGCCATGGAGGGGTGCGGATGTTTGAACCGCCGAGAAAACCGCGCCGACCTCCCCTAGGCAAGTGGTTAACCCGGATTTTTAATCCCGGCGGGATGAATTTTCCGCCCCCGCAAGGTCGGCTGGGTTGGGGCAGGCATGACCAAGTCGTCTTGGCCGAAGCCAAAACCGCCCCTTCCTCCGCCCAAAACGTGTCATGCGGGACGGCCGGGTTAAATCCCCTCGCGCCGCGCGCCAATTTGGGTTCACTCGCCGTCTTTCATGTCCACGCCGACACCCGATCCCACGGGCCCCAAGCTCACCCTTCCCGCGGCCACTACCGCCGCCGGACGGCTGGAAGCCTGCAAGGCCTACCTGCAGGCGGCCACCGGCGCAATCCGCGCGCGGCACGAGGCCGGCGCCGCCGGTTTGGAAGTGGCCCGGGCTCGGTCCGCCGTGATCGACGAACTGCTCCGCACCCTCTTCGCCGCCGCCCTCGCCTCCTGGCAGCAGCCGGGCCAGCCGCTGCCCGCGCCCGTCGCGCTCGTCGCCCTCGGCGGCTACGGCCGCGGGGAACTCAGCCCCCTCAGCGACGTGGACGTGATGTTTCTCTTCCCGGCCAAGACCAAGCCCGCCGCGGTCAAGCCCCTGCAGGAGCACCTCTCCAACGAGATTCTCTACCCGCTCTGGGACTGCGACCTGAAGGTCGGCCATTCCACCCGCAACGTGGACGAGGTTTTCATCGAGGCGCGCAAGGACATCCAGACGAAGACCGCCCTCCTCGAATCCCGCCTCGTGGCCGGCTCCGCCACGCTCTACGAGACCTTCGCCTCCGCCTACCGCAGCTATTTTACCTCGGAAAATCCCAAGGGCTACATCGCCGAACGCCTGAAGGACCAGAACCAGCGCCGGGCCAAATACGGCGACACCGTCTTCCTGCAGGAGCCGGACATCAAAAACGGCGTCGGCGGGCTGCGCGATTACCAGAACACCCTCTGGATGGCCCGCGTGAAACTCGGCATCACCGCCATGGCGGAACTGGCCGACCAGAACTACGTCACCTCCGCCGACCTCGCCGCCTTCAACGCCGCCTACGATTTTCTCCTGCGCATCCGCAACGAATTCCACTTCAGCATCCGGCACCCCACCGACCTGCTCGACCTGGAGAGCCAGCCCCGCGTCGCCCACAGTCTCGGCTACGAGCAGCCCGGCGAACTGGAGCGAGTCGAGCGTTTCATGGCGGATTACTACCGGGCCGCCCAGACCATCTACCGCATCTCCCGTCTGGTCGAGAACCGGCTCGCGCTTTCGCTCGAACAGGATGAGTCGGACAAAATCTCCTTCCGCGAGGTCCTGCGCGCCCAGCGCTACCAGCGCACCAAACGGCTCGACGGCTTCATCCTGCGCGGCCGCGAGCTGGCCGCCGAACGGCCGCAGGTGTTTGCCGACAACCCCGCGCGCCTCATCCGCGTCTTCCGCCATTGCCAGCAGCTGGACTGCACGCCCGATTTTCACCTCGCCGAGCTTATCCGCGGTCACCTCGGCCTGATCACCCCCGAGGTCGTGGCCTCGCCCGACGCCAACGCCAGCTTCCGGGCCATCCTTTCCCAGCCCGGCGCCGTCTTCCCCACCCTCAACCTCATGCACGAGCTCGGCGTGCTCGGCCGCTTCATCCCCGAGTTCGACCACCTCACCTGCATGGTGCAGCACGAGTATTACCACCGCTACACCGCCGATGTGCACGTGCTCAACACCATCCGCGAACTCGACCAGGTCTTCACCCAGGCGGAACCCATCACCCTCAAATACCGCGCGGCGCTCCACGAAACCACCGACCCCGACCTGCTTTACCTCATCCTGCTCCTGCACGACATCGGCAAGGCCGAGGGCATCCGCGGCCACGCCGAGAGCGGCGTCCGCATCGCCGGCCCCATCATGGACCGCCTGGCCGTGCCCCCCCGGATGCGCAAAGTTGTTTCCTTCGTCATAAAAAATCATCTCATCATGGCACGATTCTGGCAGAAGCGGGATGTTGATGACCCCCAGACCGCCGCCGCTTTTGCCGAGATCGTCGAGGATGCCGAGCAACTCCACTACCTCTATGTGCACACCTTCTGCGACGCCCGCGGCACCGCCGCCAGCCTCTGGAACAGCTACAAGGACACCCTTCACACCACCCTCTACCACACCACGCTAGAACGCTTGCAGCTTGGCGAAGCCATCCACGCCAACTATCAGGAAAGAAAGCTCATGACCCAACAGGAACTCATCGCCCGGAAGATCCCCGGCATCAGCAGCGACGAAATCATCGCCCACTTCGGCCTGCTGCCCGAGCGCTACTTCGTTTACGCCGACACCGACGAGATCGCCCTCCACATCTCGATGGTCAACCGGCTCCTCAAGTCCATCTCCGGCGCCGATTCCGTCGGTTCCCTCCGCCCCGTCATCGACTGGCAGGACGATCTCAACCGCTCCCTCACCACCGTCAACGTCGTCACCTGGGACCGGGCCGGCTTGTTCTACAAGCTCGCCGGCGCGTTCAGCGTCGCCGGCCTCTCCATCCTTGGCGCCAAGGTCATCTCCCGCACCGATCACATCGCGATCGACACCTTCTACGTCGTTGAGCCCGGGCGCGGCGTCGTGCAGAGCACCGCCGCCCAGGAGACCTTTGCCAAGACCATCGAGAGCGCGCTCGTCACCAACCGCGACCTTTACCCCGAAATCCTCGCCCAGGCCAAAAAGAACGGCAGCCGCTTCTCCTCCGGCGGCAAGGAAGGCCCGCACACCGCCATCCCACCCACCGTCGAGGTTTACCACGAACTTTCCATGGAACGCACCATCGTCGAGATCCAGGCCCGCGACCAGATCGGCCTGCTCTACCGGCTCGCCAAGACCATCTCCGACCAGGGCTTCGACATCACCTTCGCGCGCATCGGCACCGAGCGCGGCGTGGCCATCGACACCTTTTACATCGAGAGCTCCGACCCCGCGCGCCCGGCCGACACCGCCCGGCTCCACGCCCTGCGCGACACCCTCGCCGAGGTCATCAAACCGGTCGAGGCCGCTGCGGTCTGATACCAACAGCCCCTGATATTTGGGCATTAGGTGGACGCGCAGGTCCCGCTGCGCGTCGAGCATGTAACGCCGGCAGAGGGACCTGCCGGCCCACCCTCAAACCTCCGGGCCGACCGCGAAGGGCGAAGACGCCTCGGGGAATTTCTGGCCATCGCCATGGGATCCATCAAAACTGACAGCCGTGGCCAATAATCCCGCCCAAAATTCCGGGCATCCGCAGTCCGCTATCCCCCTTCCGGTTTCCGCAGCGCTCCACACCATCGCCAGCCTCACCGGCCGGGCGGTCAGTGCGACCATGGCGGCGCAGACCGCATTTGAGGCCATCCGCGGCGCCCTCGTCGCCCACAGCGGCTGCCTGCTCCTGCTCAACCCCGACACCGGCCGGCTGGAACTGGAGGCCCAGCACGGGCTCGTGCCCCCGAATGACGACCATCTCTCCTTCGAGCTCGGCCAGGGCCTGCCCGGTTGGGTCGCCCTGCACGCCCAACCGCTGCTCGCCGCCGACGTCGGCACCGAAGCCCGCTACCGGGCGGTGCAGCCCGGGGTCCGAAGCCAGATGGCCGCGCCCCTCCTCGCCGATGAACAGGTGCTCGGGGTCGTGTCGCTTGACCGCAACACCGGCACCCCGTTCACCCCCGCAGATCTCGACCTCCTGGTCCGCCTCACCGCGGAAGCCGCCTGCACCCTCCGCCGCCTCTGGCTGCTGGAACAGCTGCAGGGGAAAGCCCGGCAACTGGAGACCCTCATCGCCACCGGCCAGTCGCTCGTTGCGAAACTGGAGCCGCAGGAGCTCTTCGACGCCCTCACCCGCGATGCCCGGCAGATGCTCGGCAGCCGCGCGGCGGCGCTCTACCTCGCCCACCTGCCCGGCAACACCGTCCGCTGCGTATCCCTCGCCGCCGGCAGCATCATTCCGCCGCCCGTCGGCGACCTGCCCGTCAGCGGTTGCCTGACCGGGGTCACGCTCAACACCCGGCGGCAGACCGAGTTTGCCGACGTGCAGTCGGCCGAATTCCTCGGCCTGCCCGACATCCCCGCCGATCCCGGCCTGCGCTCCGTCCTCATCACCCCGCTCATCTACGAACAGGAAGTGCTGGGCGCGCTCGCCGTCTTCGGCGACCGGGTGCGCCGTTTTGACGACGACGCCAAGCGGCTCTGCGCCGGCCTCGCGAGCCTCGGGGCCGTCGCCCTGCAAAACGCCCGGCTCTACGCCCGCGTCTTCCAAAGCGAGGAGACGCTGCGCAAAAACGAACGCCTCACCACCCTCGGCCTGCTCGCCGCCGAGATCGCCCACGAGATCCGCAACCCCCTCACCGTGCTCAAGCTCCTGCACGGCGGGCTCGGCCTCGAGTTTCCCCCGGAGGATCCCCGCCGCACCGACATGCGCGTCATCGGCGAAAAACTCGACCAGCTCGAAGGCATCGTCACCCGCGTCCTCCAGTTCGGCCAGACCACCGGCAGCCTGCACTCGCGCTGGGCCCTGGCCGACATCGTGCAGGACACGCTCGTCCTGCTCCGCCTCAAGCTCTCCCAGTCCAAGGTCCAGTGCCGCTTCGAACCGCCCGCCCACCCGGTCATGATCGAGGGCCACAAGGGGCAGTTGCAGCAGGTGCTGCTCAACCTTCTGCTCAACTCGATGCACGCCATGCCCGACGGCGGCGTCATCACCCTCACCCTGTCCGCCCGGGCGCACACCGCCTGCCTCGATTTGGCCGATACCGGCACCGGCATCGCGCCGGACATCGAGGCGCGCATCTTCGATTCCTTCCTCTCCGGCCGGGAGGACGGCACCGGGCTGGGCCTGGCCATCGCCAAGCGCGTCATGCTCGGCCACCACGGTGACCTCGCCCTCCTCCACACCGGTCCGGCCGGCACCACCATGCGCCTCACCCTGCCCCTCGCCCGCTAAATCCTCCCCCCCCAATCATTCTCCTTCTCGTTCTCCTAATCATTCTCGTCCTCCCAATCTCCCGCCCGCTGGCCGGGAAAGCGGTTTGACCCCGCCCATCATTCGCTCCCCTTACCTTCTCCATGGAATCCAACGACCCCCGCTCCGCCCGCCGGCGCCGCCAGCAGCTCACGATGTGGCTCACCTGCGCCGCGCTGCTGATCGGCGCGGTGTTGCTGCTCACGCTGCCCGTGCCCCTGCCCTGGCCCCTGCGTATCGGCCTCGCGGCCATCGACCTCATCGTCGCCGCCACCCTCTGGCTCGTCGGCCGCCAGCACTTCGGCCGACATCCCTGAATTCCCTCCCGCCCGCCTGAATTTTTGCGGCGGCGGGGCGCGCGTCCCGTCAATCGGCCGGCAGTGCGTTGAGCTTCAGGTCCACCATCAGGTCGGAGGCGATTTTTTCCAGGTCCGCCCGGACCGCGCCGAGGTTGACCGTGGACGGCACCGACACGCGCACCACGGCGCGGAACAGGGTGCCGCCGCCCATCGGCGCGCTGATCCGTTCCGAACTGAGGTCCTCGACGTTGACCGCGTGCGCCGCGAGCACGGCGCTGACCGCCCGCAGGATGCCCGGCCGGTCCTGTCCCACGAGGTCAAGGGTGGCGCCCGCCGCGGCCTGGGCCACGGGCACGCCGCTCTCGGTGTGCAG
>JAHCLN010000065.1 GCA_026125215.1 Opitutaceae bacterium | reverse complement strand
TGCGGGCCAGCGCCACGTAGCCGTTGACCGGCGCGAGCTGCCGGGACCGGCCGTTGAGGGTGAGCTGCGCGCCGCGGCACCAACCCGGGATGCGCAGGTGCAGGGTGAACTCCGCGGCCGCGGCCGGCTTGACCTCGATCGCGATTTCCTCGTTCCACGGATAATCCGTGCGCACGGCCAGCCGCACCTCGCGGCCCGCGGCGGTGAAGCGCAGATCGCCATCCGCATAAAGGTGCAGCGCGAGTCCTTCCACGCGCTGCGAGGCGACGTATTCGCCAAGCGAGGCAAAGAGCCGGGCGACATTCGGCGGGCAGCAGGCGCAGCCGAACCAGCCGACACGCTGGGTCTTGAAGAGATGGCACTCGTAGCGCCGCTTGGTGACGGCAGGGATAACCTCCAGCGGATTGACGTAGAAAAACTTCGTGCCGTCCACCGACATGCCGCTCTGCACGTTGTTGTAGAGGGCGCGCTCCATCACGTCCGCATACTCGCCGTGCAGTTCCACATCGAGCAGCCGGCGGGCGAAGAAGATGACGCCGATGGCGGCGCAGGTCTCGGAGTAGGCGCGGTCGGGCGGCAGGTCGAAAGGCTCGGCAAACTTTTCGCCGTAAGGTTCGCTGCCCACGCCGCCGGTGACATAAAGGTGGCGCCGCACAATGGCGGTCCAAAGCGTGCGGCACGATTGCCACAATGATTTGTCGCCGGTCTCAACCGCAAGGTCGGCCATCGCGGCGAGCATATACATCTGGCGCACGGCGTGGCCGACGGGCTCGGTGAGCTCGCGCACGGGCCGGGCCGCCTGCAGGGTGCCAAGGCCGTCAAAATACATGTGCCATGGCAGCTTGTCGCCGCGGCGTTCGGTCTCCTCAGCAAGATAATTGGGTTCCTGGCCGCGCTGGTTGATGAAATAGGCGGCCAGCTTGGTGTAGCGCGGTTCGCCCGTGGCGCGCGCAAGCTTCACGAGCGCCAGCTCGACCTCCTGGTGGCCGCAGTAGCCGGGGATCTGCCCGGGGCCGAGACCGAAGGTGCGGTCAATCACATCGGCCAGCTTGCACACCACGTCGAGCAACGTGCGCTTGCCGGTGGCACGGAAGTGCGCGACCCCGGCCTCGATCATGTGACCGGCAACATAGAGTTCGTGACAGTCGCGGAGGTTGGCCCAGCGGTTCTGCGGCTCGACGAGCTGGAAGTAGGTGTTGAGATAGCCGTCCGCGCCCTGTGCCTTCGCGACGGTGGCGATGAGCCGGTCAAGCTCGGCCTCAAGCGCCGGATCGGGATGCGTGGCGAGCCGGTAGGAAGCCGCCTCGATCCACTTGGCGAGGTCGGAGTCCTGCCAGAAAAGACCGTGGAATTTTCCCTCCTTCTCGCCCGCAGCGACCTTGAAGTTGTGGACGCAGCCGCTGGGTTCGGCGCCGGGCACACGGTCGTTGAGCGCCTCCCATTGGTAGGGAATGACGACGTCGCGGACGAGACGGGCGCGCTCGGCGAGAAACCCGCGTTGGAAGCGGACGTGATCGAGCGGCAGGGCGGAGACGTAGTTCATGCGAAATGCAGCGAGGCGACCGAACCGGGCGGGAGGGTCAGCGCCACTTCCTCGCCCTTCACCCGCACGCCATCAAGGTCGCGGGTGTCAATCGTGCGCGGCCGGTCAAAGGTGTTGCAGGCCGTGAGTTCGGGCGCGGCGATCACCCGGGCGCCGCGCAGCGAGGCGGCGCGGCCGGCCAATGCCAGAGTGATGCCGGCGGGGGCGGCGCCATCGGTGTTGCAGAGCGTGACCGTCACGGAACCGTCGGCCGCCAGCGAAGCGGTGGCCGACACCGCCGGATAGGACAACCCGTCGTGCTGCCGCAGCGCGGCATCGCTGTGCACGGGCAGGCGGCGGGCATCGTAATGCGGCAGGTAGAGCCGGAAAACGTCGAAGGTCGGCGTGAGCACGAGCCGGCCGCCGCCTTCCTCGGTCAGGGCGACCGCCTGGAGCACGTTCACCGTCTGCGCGAGGTTGGCGATGCGCACGCGTTCGCAGTGGTTGATGAAGATGTTGAGCGTGAGCGCGGCGAGCACGGCATCGCGCACCGTCTGCTGCTGGTAGAGGAAGCCGGGGTTGGTGCCGGGCTCGACCTCATACCAGGCACCCCATTCGTCCACCACGAGCCCCACGGCGCCCGCCGGATCGTAGCGGTCCATGACGGCGCGGTGGCCGCGCACGATCGCGTCCATCTTCCAGCCGAGGGCCATCACGCTCTTCCAGCCGTTTTCATCGAACGGCGTGGCGGGGTGCTTTTTTGCCCAGGTGCCGGGCAGCGTGTAATAGTGCAGCGAAAGGCCCTGCATGAGGGCATGGCCAAAGGAGTTTTTCGCGCCGTCGCGCATGACGACATCGGTCCAGCGGAAGTCGTCGGCGTTGGCGCCGCAGCCCACGCGGAGCAGCGGGGCGCCGGGGAAATCGCGGGTGTAGGTGGAGAAACGGCGGAGCTCCGCGGCGTATTGTTCGGGGGTCATGTTGCCGCCGCAGCCCCAGTTCTCGTTGCCAATGCCCCAGAGCCGCACCTTCCACGGCTCGCGCCGGCCGTTCGCCGCGCGCTCCTCGGCCAGGGTGCCGGCGGACGCGTTGCAATACTCCACCCACTCGCGCAGCTCGCGGGGCGTGCCGCTGCCGACGTTGCCGGCGAGGTAGGGTTCGCAGCCGAGCTGTTCGCACAGGTCGAGGAACTCGTGCGTGCCGACGGCGTTGCTCTCAACCACGCCGCCCCAGTGCGCATTGACGCGACGCGGCCGTTTCTCGCGCGGACCGATGCCATCGCGCCAGTGGTAGTCGTCGGCATAGCAGCCGCCCGGCCAGCGAAGGTTGGGGATGCGGATCTGCTTAAGGGCGGCGACCAGGTCGCTGCGCCAGCCGCGCACGTTGGGCACTTTGGAATCCTCGCCGACCCAGAGGCCGTCGTAGATGCAACGGCCGAGGTGCTCGGCAAAATGGCCGAAGATATGGCGGTCAATGACGGGGCCGGGTTCGGCCGCGTGGACGGTGAGGCGAGTGGAGGTCATGGGGAACTGGGATGCGTTCAGGACAAGAGTTGGGCGTGAAGACCCGTCCTGCCGAGGTCATTCACGCACGCTGTCCTTGATGGTCAGGGTGTTGAAATCGAGCACCCGCTGCAGGCGGCCGTGCGTGACAGTCAGCTTGCGCCCGCCAACCTCGGCATTGAGGTAGGGTCCCTCGAAGAGTTTCCACTTGGAATAGTCGACCGGCACGCCGTCCACGACCGGCGTCTCACCGTAAGTGAAGGCCACGTTTTTGCCGCGCAGGGTGGTGAACCTGACCGACGGGACCGGCTCCAGCGTGAACTCCAGCGGCAGGGCGCGCATCGCGGCCTGGAAGGCCTCAAAGCTCTCGAACTCGTCCGCACTGGCCGCCTGCACGATGGTGCCGTTTTTCAGGTGCGGGCTGGTGAGCACGCGACCGCCAAGGTCGTCACGCACCTTGGCCCAGCCGCCGTTGTAGTGGAGGTAGGGAATCCAATGATAAGGGGCGAGCGGCCGGTAGGCGAGGAACGCGTTGCCGCCGCGGGCGAAGATCCAGCCGGAGGCATCCTCGGTCACATCGCGCAGGTCCTTGGAGAAAAATCCGTTGATGTGTTCAAAGCGCTCACCGGGCGCGATGTCGTAGAGCGCAATGACCGTGTCGAGGTCCTGAAAGACCATTTCATACGGCGAGCCGCCGAGGACCTTGTCGGGCGAGTCATACGAGGGTTTGCCCTCAAAGGTCACGCCGACCGGCATCGGTTCGGGATAGGTCGCAAACTGCGCCTGCATCATGCGGCCCGAGGAGTGCGGGTGCAGCGAGAACATCGTGGGATGCTTGCCGCGCGGATCCTCCTCGCGCCAAGTGACGTCCCACACGTGGGCCTGGATGACGTCGTTGACAATGCCCTGGGTGGAGCCGACCGCGTAGTCGTGCCGGAGGTAGTTGGTCTTGTAAACCGGCGGCGAGAGTTCGTCGCTGTAGCGCCAGTAGCGGCGCGTGCGGGCACGGTCGCGCTGCACGTAGTCGCCGTCGCGCTCGACCGCGATGCGGTGGATGACTTCGGGCAGCACGTAGTTCTTCGCCACGGGCGCGAAGTAGAGTCCCCAGCCGCCGTAGCCGGCGGGCGGCGGCGTGTTGCCGAAGAGCAGCCACGAGAAATAGGAAGCGAGCGCATTCCAGCGTTCGATGACGGAGCCCTCGTCGGAACGGGCGTTGGGGCCGCGCAGGACGCCGTTGAGGCTGACGGTGGCGAGCTCGGCAAACATCCAGTCGAGCATCATGCGGCCGCGCTGCTTCATCGCGGGATCCTTGGCCCAGGTCGCCATGAACAGCATCGGGATGGCGTATTCGCCGATGTAGTGGGTGGTGTTGAACTCGCCCTGCCCCACCGTGGTGGTCGTGTCCATCCAGTGGATGAGCCACTCACGCGCTTCCGCAAGGTTCTCCTCCGAACTGCGCCCGGTATACCAGGTCTCGGCGGGCTCGTTGGGGTAGAGCTCCGACATCAGGTAGAGCGAAGCGTAATACATCACCCAGTGGTTTTCCGTGTCGCCGCGCAGTTGGCGCGTCGTGCGCCACGCCTCGCGGATGGAGGCCCGTGCCTCGGGCGACAGCAGGTCCCGGCCGGTGAAGGCCACGCACACGGCGGGAAACATCCAGAACGGACCCGTGCCGGGCTCCGCCATCATCTGGAGCACGCGCTCATTGCACGCCTCGATGTCGCGGCCGAGCGTCAGCAGGATGGAGATGGAGGCCATGTCCATCGTGCCGGGAATGTTGTTGAGATCCACGCGGCCGGCGCGCCACTGCAGCACTTCATCCACGCGGGCGTGGTAGGCCGCGAGGCGCTGGTCCTCGGCGGGCACGGTCGTGACGACGGGAGCCGGGCCCTCGAAGGAAGGCTGGGCGGCAAGGGTGACGGCCAGCAACAGGGCCGGGGCGGAGCGGAAAAAGGGGGAAGCTTTCATGGGGCAATCAGTTGGCGGCCTTGGGCAGCGTGAAGAAGTAATTGACGAGCGAGCCGGCGAGATCGTTGGGGTGCCAGGTGCGGCCGAAATCGTCGGAGTGAAACAGCGTCTCCTGAAACACGCTCGCGTAGAGCCGGCCCGCCGGATCCACGCCCACGCGCCACACGCGCGGGTTTTCGGGCAGGCCAGCGTTGCGCGAGGTCCAGGTTTTGCCGCCGTCCTCCGTCGTGAGCACGCCGTGCGCCCAACTGCCGATGGCCAGGCGGTCCGGATTGGTGACATCAAAGGTCACGTTGTAGAGGGCACGCTCGGTCGGCACGCCGGCCAACGGCGTCCAGGTGAGTCCGCCGTCGCGCGAGATGAGCGCACCGGCGCTCTGCGTCGCCGCCACCCAGATATTGGGATCGTGGGGCGACTGCTGGAGATCGTTGACCGTGTCCGTGGTGGCGTGGACGCGGCGCCAGCTTTCGGCGCCGTCTTCGGTCAGGAAAATGCCGACCTCGCAGCCGGCCAGCACGCGGCCGGCGCGGGTGCGGTCCACCTTGATGGTCTGCGTGAACTTGCCGCGCTCGGGCAGGCCGTGCTCGCGGCGCACCAACGTCTGCGCGCGGTCGGTGGAGACGGCGATGCCGTCGGTGAACGCCACGTAAACATGATCGGGCGCGTTGGGGTCAACGGCGACCTCGCGGCCTTCGGTCATGTCCCAACTATTGCAGATGCGCCAGGTAGCGCCGCCATCGAGACTGCGCCAGAGGCCGTTGAGCGCCGTGGTGTAGATGACATTGCGGTCGCGGGGGTCGAAGGCCACCGCGGTGATGCTGGTGTCGTTGTAGCCGAAGTGCCGCCAACCGCCCTCATCGGTGCGCTGGAAAATGCCGTTGGTCGTGACGATCTTCGAGCCGATGACGTAGTTGCGGTTGATGTTGGCGCAGATGTAGAAGTCATATGCCGGCGTCGCGGTGGCGACGGCGGCCAGCAGGCCGAACAGGGGAAGAAGCAGGCGGGGCAGTTTCATGGCGTGACGTAGTCGGAGGTGGTGACGGTGTTGAAATCCAGCACGCGGTGCTGGCGGCCGTGCGAGATGGTGATTTTGCGGGAGCCAAGCCCGGCGTTGAGGTGCGGCCCTTCGAAGAGTTTCCAGCGGGAGTAATCCACCGGCTGCCCGTTCACGACCGGCGTCTCGCCGTAGGTGAAGGCCACTTTTTTGCCGCGCAGGGTCGTAAGCTTCACGGTCGGCCGCGGCTCCAGCGTGAACTCCAGCGGAAGCGCGCGCATGGCAGACTGGAAGGCTTCGAAACTCTCAAACTCATCCGCGGAGGCCGCCTGCACGATGGTGCCGTTGTTGGCGTGCGGGCTGACCAGAATCCGGTCCACCGGGCCCTCGGGCCGGAAGCGTTCCCAGGCGTAGCCGCTGTTGCCGCGGGGCAACTGGCGGTAGCCCAGAAGTTCGTCCCATGTGTAGGGTGCGAGCGGCCGGTAGGCGAGGTAGGCGTTGCCGCCGCGCGCGAAGATCCAGCCGGAAGCGTCCTCGGTCACGTCGCGCAGATTCCGTGAAAAGAATCCGTTCACGCGCTGGAAATTTTCGCCGGGCGGGATGGCGTAGAGCGCGATGACCGTGTCGAGGTCCTGGAAAACCTGCTCATAGGGCGAACAGCCGAGAATCTTGTCCGGCACGCCGTAGGAGGGTTTTCCCTGGCTCGCAAGCAGGTCGATCATCCAGTCCGGATATTCCGTGAAATACATCTGCAGCACGCGGGCCGAGGCGTGGGGGTGAACGGAGAACATCGTGTTGTGCACGCCGCGGGGGTCGTCCTCGCGCCACGTGACATCCCACACATGGGCCTGGATCGGGTCGGTGACCCCGCCCTGGTAGGAGCCGACCGCATAGTCGCGGCGGATGTAGCCCGTCTTGTAAACGGGCATCATTTCCACGTCGCTGTAGCGCCAGCGGCGGCGCGAGCGCTTGTGGTCGCGCTGCTCGCGGTCGAATTCGCGGTCGGTGGCGATGAGATGAAACAGCGGCGGCGGTTCGTAGTGGTGCGCGGCGATGGCAAAGTAGATCCCCCAGCCGCCGTAACCGGACGGCGGCGGCGTGTGGCCATACATCGTCCAGCTGAAATAGGTGGCGAGCGCGTTCCAGCGCTCGAGAACGGAGGTGTCGTCGGTGCGGGCGTTGGGTCCGCGCAGGACACCGTGCAGGGTGTTGTCGGCCAGCTCGGCCATGAGCAGGTCGAGCATCATGCGGCCGCGTTGCCGCATCGCGGGGTCCTCCGCCCAGGCCGCGAGGTAGAGCATGGGGATCGCGTATTCGCCGATGTAATGGGTGGCGTTGAACTCCCCCTGCCCGATCGTCGTCGCGAGATCCATCCAGTGCAGGAGAAACCCCTTCGCCTCGACGTGGTTTTCCGCGGAGCTTTTGCCGTTGAACCAGGTCTCGCCCGGATCGTCGGGGTAGAGCTCGGTCATCAGGAAGAGCGAGGCATAATACATCACCCAGTGGTTCTCGGTGTCGCCCCGCATCGGGAAATAGGTGCGCCAGGCCTCGCGGATCGCCGCGCGGGCCTCGGGTGAAAGCTGGTCGCGCCCGGTGAAGGCGATGGCCGTCCACGGAAACATCCAGAACATGTCGCCGGACTGCGGCACAGAGAGCAGCTCGATGATGCGCTGTGAGACGGCGGCGGCGTCCTGGCCGCGGACCAGTTTCACCAGCGCCTGCTCGCGGGTGAGCGGCTTGGCGGGATCGATGGCGTGGAGATACCAGTCGAGCGTTTCATCCACGCGGGCGTGGTAGGCCCGGCGCAGGGTGTCGGGCCGCGTGTCGGCCGGCGGCACCGGCATCGGTCCCGTATACGAAGGCTGGGCGGAAACGAGCGCCGCCAACAGCAGGAAGGGAATGATGAGCTTCTTCATGGCAGTGACTCCTCAGCGTTGGGCGCGCGGGACAAACACGAAGCTCTGGATGCGCGAGTCTTCCATGCCGAACGGCCGCCAGGTGCGGCCGAAGTCGTCGGACCCATACAGCGCACCGCCGTCGATGGCGGCATAAAGCCGGCCGTTGTCGGGATCGACGGCCGTGCGCCACACCCGGTGCTTCTCCGGCAGGCCGTCGTTGCGGAAAACCCAGGTGGCACCGTCGTCCTCGCTGGTCAGCAGTCCGAGGCTCCAGCTCGCGATCGCGATACGACCGGCCCGCGTAGGATCAAAGACCACGTTGTAGAGCGCCTGCTGGTGAGGGATGCCGGCCAGCGGCGCCCAGGTGAGTCCGCCGTCACGCGACACCAGCGCACCGGCGCTCTGGCTGACGGCCAGCCAATGTTTGGGATCGTGCGGCGACTGGCGGATGTCGGTCACCGTGTCCACGGTGGGGAAGACCCGCCGCCAGTTCTGCGCCGCATCCTCAGTGAGATAAATGCCGGTCTCGCTGCCGGCGAAAACCCGGCCCGCCGCGGTGCGGTCCACGGTGACGATCTGAGTGTATTTGCCCCGCGCGGGCAGGCCGTTTTCCCGGCGCGCCCACGAATGGCCGCGGTCGGCCGAGACGCCGAGCCCGTCGGGCAGCGCAGCGTAAACCATGTCGGGCGCGTTCGGATCCACCGCGACCGCCTTCGGCTCGGTCATGTCCCAGCCGGTGCCGATGCGCCACGTGAAGCCGCCGTCGGTCGTCGTCAGCACGCCGCAGATGGCGGCCACATGAAAGACCCGCGCATCCCGCGGATCAAAGGCGCCGCCGAGCATGGCGGGATAGTTGATGCCGCGGTGGGCAAAGCCGCCCTCCGCGGTGCGCACGAAAACCCCGTTTTTCGCCACATCGCGCGAGCCGATGACCCGGCCCGTGACGTTGACGGCACCAAAAAGATAAAGGTCATGCGCCGGCGCCGCGCAGGCGGGCAGTCCGCCGAGCAGGAGCAGCGGCAACAGGGTTCGTGACAGGGTTTTCATCATGCAGATCGTTTTGTCTCCGGCGTTGCCAGCGGGCGGAACGCGGTTTTGAAGAAGACATGCACCTCCGCCGTCTGCTCCCCGCCCTCCTCCTGTTTTCCTGCGCCGCGCTGCACTCTGCCGCGGCCGAAACGCCCGAGGCCCGCCTCGCCGCCCTGGGCATCGAGCTGCCGGAGGTTCCGGCGGCCATTGCAAACTACGTGCCGGCCGTGCGCAGCGGCAACCTCGTGTTCCTCGCCGGCCAGATTGCCAAGGGTCCGGATGGAAAATTTCTCACCGGCAAGGTTGGCGCCGATCTCACCGTCGAGCAGGGCGCGGAGGCCGCGCGGATCTGCGCGATCCAGCTCATCGCGGCGCTGAAGGCCGAAATCGGCGATCTCTCCAAGGTGAAACGCATCGTGCGCGTGGGCGGCTTCGTGGCCTGCACCGACGATTTCACGGCCCAGCCGCGCGTGGTCAACGGCGCCTCCGACCTGCTGGTCGCCGTCTTCGGCGATGCCGGCCGCCATGCGCGCGCCGCCGTCGGCGTCAACGCCCTGCCCGCCGGTGCGCCCGTGGAAGTCGAGCTCGTCGCGGAAGTGACGGATTGAACAGCCGGGCATCGCTTACAGATCCCGGACGGAAGCCCGCACGGCGGCGACCACGCGCTCGCACTCGGCGGGGGAGTTGAAGATGTGGGTGGAGATGCGCAGGGCGTTGAGTCCCTGCTCGGTGACGGGACGGCAGCGCAGACCGTGCTCCTGCCAAAGATAGCCGAAAAGCCGGCCGCCCTCGGCGCGCGGATGTCGGATGGTGGTCATGGAGGCGCGCAGTTCATCCGCCTGCGGTGTCAGCACGGTGATGCCCTCGATGCGCGCCAGCTCGGTGAGCAGCCAGCCGGCGAGTTCGCGGCCACGCGCCGCGACGCGCTCCGGCCCGATTTGCGTGTGCAGGCGGGCGGCCTCGACGAGACCGAGCACCTGCGCGACGTTGCGCGTGCCGTATTCATGACGCGAGGCGGCCGCGAAGAGCTCGATCGTGCCGGTGAGCTCGGGCAGCTCCCCGGAATAAGCGCCGATGCCCGTGGGCGCGACCGCTTCAAGCCGGTCGCGGCGCAGGTAGAGCATCCCCGTCTCGTGCGGGCCGCCCAGCCACTTGTGGCCGCTGAAGGCGAAGGAATCGCAGCCGCTCGCGCCGAGGTTGACGGGGATCATGCCCACCGACTGGGCCGCATCGACATGGAACCAGACGCCGTGCTCGCGGGCGAGCGCGGCGACGGCCGGCAGATCAAACACCAGCCCCGTGGTGCAGGTAACATGGCTGACCTGGATGACCTTGGTGCGCGGCGACAACAGCTCGCGGATGCGCGCCACGTTGCCCTCGGGGCTTTCATGGTCGGGCTCGAAGAGGAGCACCTTGATGCCACGCTGCCGGGCTTGGTTGGCCCAGGGGAAGGAGCCGCCCGGATGTGCATGCGACTCGAAAATAACCTCGTCGCCCGCACGCAGGTCCAGCCCCGCCGCGATGATGGAATTGCCCTCGGTGGCGTTCCGGGTGAAGCAGAGCTCGTCGGGCGTCGCGCCGAGGAAGTCCGCCATGGCCTCGCGCGCCGCCGCAAACCGGTCGTGTCCATGCTCGGAGCCGGCCTGCAGTTCCATGGTGACCGCAAACACCCGGTCGAGCACCGGACGGGAAGCCGGGCCGAGTCCGCCGGTGTTCAGATACACCGGATCGTCGCGCAGGGGAAACTGCGCGCGGACGGCCCGCCAGAATGCCTCCGGCTCCACGCGGCCGAAGTCCGGCAACGACGCCGGCCGGGCGCCTGCGGCGGTCGTGCAGCCGGCCAGGGCGGCGACAGCGCCGGCACCGAGGCCCTGCAGGAAACTGCGGCGGTCAAGACTCATGGGACGGACGTGAAGGTGAGGCTGTGGTCGAATTCGAGCGTGCCGCCGGCCGGCACCGTGAGGTTTTGGTCAAACTGCACCGGGAAGGCGGCCAACGGGTAGTTGCGGCGAACGAACCAGTGCAGCGGGCCGGTGTGATTTTCGAAGCGGATGATAACGCGGTGCAGCGTTTCATCAAGCTGGCCGTGCCATTCCATCCAGCGCGCCGCCGCGCCGTGGACGGCCGGCACGCCCTCGAGTCCACCTTCGGCCGTGATCTTGATCGCGGCATCCATATGGTCATCGAGCAGCTCGCGCGCGCCGCGGAACTGCAGGCCGGTATAATGCGAACCGGCGAGACCGCCGTGGGAATGCGGGTTGCCGAGTGAAAGTTCCCGGCCGCTGACATTGGCCAGCCGGCTGCGCCAGCGCAGCGACCAGGCGCGGGCCGCGGCGTTCACGGTGATTTCGAGCGAACGCGTTTCCTCGAAAAGGGTCTCGTCGAGCCGCCGCCAGGCGAGCGTATGGGCGAGCACCGCGCGATCGCCGGCGGTCTCCAGCTTTTGCCAGGCGACATGATGCTGCGCGCCGTGGTCGTCGCGCCACTTGTAGCCGTCCCCGCGGAGACAGGTGGGGCCGCCCCAGAAATTGGCGCCGGAAACGTTGTTCAACGTGAAGCTGAGCGCGTGGTGCCACGGGTGGTCGTTGGGGCGGAAATTCGTGAGCGTATCGCCTGCGAGTGAATTCACCGGATGGAAATACGGCTTGGGCGATTCGTTCGCCGCGGTTTCCGGGACATAGACGTAACGGCAGAGAAGGCCGTCGCCAGCAAACAGCGTGACGGCGCGGCCCGGGTCGTGTTGGAGGCGGAGGCTGCTCATGCGAGGGCGAAGGTTTCCTGAAAGCGAGTGCCTGCGAACGGCCGCGTCTCGCCGTTGGGCGCGAGGACCTCGGCCGTGATGGTGGCGGGTTTGGTGACGTTGAGTTCGAATTTGTCCCCCGCGGTCCGCCAGGCGACTTCCACCATGCCGTGCGGCGTGCAGACGCTGCCCGCGGCATGCGTGAGCCCGCAAAGATGCGGCTCGATCCGGATGCGGGCAAAGCCCGGCTCCGTCGGCGTGACGCCGAGGATGCGCTGCTGGAACTCCAGCACCGGATGCGCGGACCACGCGTGGCAGAGCGAGCGCCAGTAGCTGTTTTCCTCGACGAAGGTCGAGAGCCCGTAGTTCACGGAATCGTGCCACGGGCCGAGGCAGGAGCGCATCTCGTCGTAGCGGCCGGCCCGTTTGAGCGCGGTGAAGCCGGTGTGCATCCAGAAATAGGAGCCGGGCGCGAGCTTTGGGTCGTGCGGGAAGCGCCGCATGATGATGGCGCGCTCCCGTTCGCCGGCGAAACCGGCGACAATGGCCCAGGCGTTGCCATACTGGCTGATTTCCGGACCGCCCGGCCGGTCGAAGTAGAGCCCCTCGGTCTCGGACCAGAAAAGCCCGTGGGCTTTTTGACGCAGCTTGGCAGCCTCGCCGGCCAGCACAGCGGCCTCATCCGCGTGACCGCAGTGACCGAGCATCCACGCGGACTCGTCGAGCGCGTTGATGTATTGGGCTGCGTGGATACAAGTCGGACCCGCATCGGCGCCGGGCACGACGCCGCGCGGCCACCACGGACACCAGTCGGTGATGTTCCAGTAGGGCATCTTCGCGGGCAGGCCGTTCGCATCGGTGTGGCGCCGATACCACGCGAGCACGGCGCGCACGCCGGGCAGCAGGTCCGCCACCGTGGCGCGGTCGCCGGTGCAGAGGAAGTAGTCCTTGATGTTGGTGATCCAGTGGATGCTCCACGCCGGGATGATCTGCACGAGCCGCGAAGGAAAACGGGCCTGCGTGAGCCCGTCGGAGAGGCGCGACCAGTCGAAATGATACAGGGCCTGGCGGCTCAGCCGGTAGTCGCCGGTGGTGAACATCGCCAGCTTCGAGGTGATCATGGTGTCGCCGGCATACTGCATCTGCTCGTAGTGCGGGCAGTCCTCGAAGGTCTCGTGCGAGCACATGCGCATCGTGTGCAGGCCGACGGTCCAGATCCTGTTCAACGCGGCGTCGGAAGATCTGAACTTCGCCTTCACCTTGTAGGGATAGGCGGTGAAGCGCTGCCGCACGGCGCGCAGCGTGAGCGGCTTCCTGCCGACCTTGATCTGCAGGCCGACGTAACGGAAGGCGCGCCAGTGCAGCGGTTCGAAGGTGTCGTCGCCGCCGGACGGCTCCCAGATGTCGCACCAACCGGTGACCTTGCCGCGACGGTCGAAGGTCCAGCCGGTGCTTTCGTCGGCAAAGTGCGAGGCAAGGTTGGCGAGCGACTGCTTCTTGCCGAGGAGCTGCGCGCCGGGCGTTTCCCATGGCAGCCGCAGGGCCTCGGCGTAGGTGAGACGGATGACGCTGCCCGCGCCGCCCTTGACGGCGAGCTGCGGAAACGCGGTCGTGAGCGCCCCCATGTCGAGCACGAGGTTGATTTTTTCGCCGGGCTTGAGCGTGAGCGGAGCGTCCTGGGCGAGCAGCCGCTTCCATGCGGGCGAGATGTCCCCGCCGCCGTTGACGTAGGCGTCGGGGAAACGCGCCGGCTCCCCTTCCTCCAGCATGGGGATCATGCGCGGGATGAGGCCGTAGGGGCTCGCCGGGTCGCGGCGGTTCTCCAGCCGCTCGGCCTTGAAAAGCACATGCGCGGGCGACCAGGCGGAGTCGTCGAACTTCACGGTGTTCCAGCCGGCCGGGATGAGCGCGGAGAGGCGGTGCTCGAAGTAGCCGAGGTAACCCTCGAAGGTGGTGTTCTCGTTTTGGAACCGGTGCGCCTTGTCCACGGCGACGCGCCACGAGGCATCGGTGCGGAGATCCTCGACCGCTTTGCCGCGCACGGTGAGCGTGCCCTCCAGCACCCAGCCGCCGGTATAGGTCATCACCGAGCACGGCGGCCCGAGCAAGGCGGGCCGGTGCGCGACGCGCGACATGTCGAGCACGAGCGCGGCAAGGACGTTGCGGCCCTTGCGCAGGTGCGGGGTGAGATTGAAGGTGTCGTAGAAGTGGTGGTTGATGTCACCCTTTGCCGGACCGCGGCCGATGAAGACGCCGTTGCACCAGAATAGGTAGCGGCTGTCGGCAGAGAGATGGACCGTGAGCTTCGCCGCGGCAGGATCCGCCACGGTAAAGTTGCGGCGGAAATAGCGCACCTGATAGTGAGACGGCGTGGCATCCTTCGGGGCGGGAGCGCTGTGGGAGCCTTCGGCGGACCAAATCCACGAGGCGGAATTGACGAAAGGTTGGGTAATCACGGTGAAAAGCAGGATGGCGGAACGCCGGTCAGCGGCGCGCCGGCGGAACGAACACGTAGTCAAACCCGTAGGCGCCATGCAGGCCGCCGTCCAGCCAAGTCAGACCGAGGTCGTCCGAATAAAAGGAGCCCTCCTCGAAGACCGAGGCCCACAGGCGGCCCTTCACGTCGGGATCGAAGGCGAGAACGAAAACATGTTTCGCCGGCAGCCCGGCGCTCCGGTCGGCCCAGCTGGCGCCGCCGTCGGTGGAAATCCGCACGCCCGCGTCCCAGCCGCCCACGGCCATGATCTCCGCGGCATGCGGGCTGAGCGCGGCCGCATAGAGATTGGCGGTGGCGGATGCGGGGTCGGTCTGCGTCCAGGTTGCTCCGCCGTCGCGCGAGAGCCACGCCCCGCGATGCTGCGTGCCGGCCAGCAGCAGTCGTGCTTCCGCGCCGCTCTGGACCAGGCGCAGGATCGTGGTGTCGGGCGAAGAGGCCACCCGTTGCCACGAACGCGCGGCGTCGGTGGAAGCATAAATGCCGTCTTCCGCCCCGATCAGCACGCGGCCGGTCACGGCGTGGTCCGCCAACACGGTCTGGGTGTAAAGTTTGGCCAGCCCCTGCTGGGCAAGCTGCCACGTGGCGCCGGCATCCTCCGAACGCAGCGGCCCCCACTGCGTGGCGGCATAAACCTGCCGCGGGTTTAGCGGATCAAAGGCAATCGCCCGCACGTCCACGACCTCCCAGCCCGTGGTCTGGCGCCAGGTGCGGCCGCCGTCGGTGCTGCGGATGACGCCGTCGGCGCTGGCGATGAGCAGATGCTCCGGATTGCCCGGCTCGGCCGCGATGCTGCCGATGCCGAGGATGCGCGGCCCGAAGTGCACCCATTCGCCGGTCCCGGTGCGGAAATAAATACCGGAGTCGGTCGGCACGGAGGAGTTTTGCTGCGCCTTGGTCATGGCCACCGCCGCATAGAAACGCGCCGGCTCGGTGGCGCACGCCGTCAGGGCGCCGGTGGCGAAAAGCACGGCCAGAAAACGCGGGATCATGGCTGGTCGAAGGTCTGCGTGATGACGTTGTTTTCGAAATCGAGCCGGTAGCGCTCGGCGCCATGGCGGATTTCCAGCCGCCGGCTCCCACGGTCGGCCACGCCAAACGGGCTCTCGAACAGCGGCCAGCCGGCGTAGTCCAGCGGCTCGCCGTTGACCGAGGGGACTTCGCCGTAGCGCGCTCGCAGCACGCTGCCGTCGAGCGCGGTGAAGGTCACCTCCGCGGCCGTCTCCGTGGAAAACGTGAGCGGCAACGCGCGCACCGCCGCCTGGAACGCCGCGTAGGAATCAAAATCGCGCGCCGGCGCGACCTGCACGACGTAGCCGTTGTGCCGCGCGGTGCTGACGTAGCAGCGGTGGCCGGAGCCCCACTCGAGAAATCCGTTGCTGATCCAGCCGCCGGCCCCGCCGCCAAGCAGGCCCGTCCAGTCGTTGGGCTTCCATTCGCCCGCGACCAGCGGACGGTAGGCAAAATAGACCGGGCCGCTGCGCGCAAAGATCCAGCCGGATTCGTCCTCCACCACATCCTCCGTGTCGCGGGAGAAGAGCGCGGTGACATGCGGGAAGCGCGAGTCCGCCGGGATGTCGTAGAGCCCGATGAGCGCGGGGCCGTGCTGGAAGACCTGCTCGTAGGGCGAGCCGCTGGCGAGCTTGTCGGGCGAATCGTAGTCGGTCTTGGAGCGGGCGATGAGGTCGGTGACGGTATCCCAGTCCGCCCCGAAATACATCGTGCCCTCGTGCGGCGAGGAATAGGGCTGCACGGCAAAGAAGGTATTGGACGCATCGAGCGGCTCGTCCACGCGCCAGCGCAGGTTCCAAGTCTGCTGCTGGATGGGCTGCAGCAGGCCGCCCTGGGAGGACCCGAGCACGAAGTCGCGGTCCACGTAGCTGTATTTGTAAACCGGCACGGTGCGCTTGTCGCCGACCACGATTGCGTTTTCGCCGGCGTGGCGCATCCGCCAGCGGGTGCGCTTGAGCTCGCGGTTCTCGTAGGGCCGCGCCGCCGTGTCGCGGGCGATGCGCCCGAGGATCGGCGGGGGCGTGTAGCCGCTCAGGGCCAGGAGGACCGACTGCGCGTTCTGCTGGTAGTCGCCGAGCCCGAAGAGCAGCCAGCCCAAGGCCGAGGCGGTCACGCGGGCCGGCTGGAGGAGCTGGCGCGGATAGACGCGGCTGTGCGCCCCGGCATACTGGCCGTTGAGCTGCTCCACGGCGTAATCGAAGAAAATGTAGTCCAGCATCATCCGGGCCTGCTGACGGAAGGCCGCATCCTCGGCCCAACCGGCCAGCAGGGCCAGCGGCACCACGTATTCGCCGATGTAGCCGGGCGAGTCGTATTCGCCCTGTCCGACCGTGGTGGTGACCTTCATCCAGTGCTCCAGGTAGCTCCGCGCTTCGGCCATATTTTCCGCGGCCGAGCGGCCGTTGAACCAGCGCTCCAACCCCGTGTCGCCGTAATGCTGGGCCGCCAGGTAGAGGCTGGCATAATACATCACCCAGTGGTTCTCGGTGTCGCCCCGGCTCGGCCAGTAGGCCTGCCACCAGTGCGCGAGCCGCGCGCGGTTGGCCTCGTCGAGCTGCTCCCCGCCGTTGAGCAGCACCGCCATGACGGGATACATCCAAAACATGTTGCCCGTGGGCCGGGGCTCGTTGAGCGCCGTCAACCGGGCGCGGGCGGCGGTGAGATTCTCTCCGCGCTGCATGGCTGCCGCCACGTCGATGAAGGAGCCGACCGTCGGATCGCCCTCCTGCAGGTTCGCGATCGCCGTGGCGATGAGGCGCTCCCGCCGTTCTTGAAAGCCGCGGGCTGTTTCGGCCCCGGCGGCCATCGTTCCATTGGCCAACCACCCGCAGGCTGCGACCGTCAAAACGAGGCGCAGGGCAGCCTGAAGCAGATGAAACCGGGGCAACATGAAGGGGCTGGATGGTTGGCGGAAACGCGCAGCATGCAGCGGCTCATTTTGTCATTTCAATCCGCTTCTTTGTTGAAAAATCAATTTTATGACTCCCCGCGATTCGCCAGTTTCCCGAAGGCAGCGGAGAATCACCGCGACTCTCTGTTGTGCCGACTCAATGGAAAGCGTCTCCAGGCACGCTATATAGCTATTCTGCATCAGGTTACATTTACTATCCCACACAAGATGCCGGCCGCGGCGATCCCAAGGCCGGTAGCAAAACCAACCCGGTTTCATGCACCCAATATGACCTTGAATCCCCTTGACCGCTCCACCGCCGTTCATTTTTGATTTCTGAAATATTCACGGCTTACCCCGCCCCATGCTTATTGCCGAAATCGCCCAGAAGGCCAAGGTGTCCCCCGCCACCGTGTCCCGGGTTATCAATCAACCGCACTTGGTTGCACCCGACCGCTTGGCCCGGGTGCAGGCGGTCATGGCCGCCGTCAATTATACCCCCACCCCGATCCACCGCCGCCGCGGCCCGAAGTCCCGTCTTTCCGCCCCCAAGGAAATCGCCGTCTGGTTTGTCGGCGCCCGCAAAAATCCGACCCTCAACTGGTTCCAAGATCAATTGCTGCAAGTGCAGTCCACCAGTGAGCGCCAAAAGATCGATCTTTCCGTGCTCTACTCCGAGTCGCCTGATGAGCTGCCCCGCACCTTGGCCGAGCGCCTCGTGGACGGCGTGATCATCCAAGGCATGGAGCCCTCCCCGGCCTGCATGCAAAAGTTGGCCGATCTGCCCCACGTGTGGTTCATGACCCGGCGCACCGCCGACTACCCGGGTGATTACGTCGAGCCGGACAACGATAGCAACGGACGGATGGCAGCGGACTATCTTCATCGCCGGGGCCACAAGACCGTCGCGATTATTTCGACCGACCCCTCTTACAGTGCCATCGCCTGGCGGGTGCGCTCCTTCGCCGAACGTGCCCAGGAACTGGGGCTCACCCTTCACCACATCCTCGGCAAGGCCAAGCCCGGCACCAGCTACCTCACGCACACCCCGACCCACGAGGAGAGCGACCAGCTCGC
This sequence comes from Opitutaceae bacterium, assembly GCA_026125215.1. GTDB lineage: Bacteria > Verrucomicrobiota > Verrucomicrobiia > Opitutales > Opitutaceae > UBA2377. Next base: position 948 of record JAHCLN010000065.1, on the reverse strand, counting down.
CCGCCGGCTCCAGCAGACCACCCCCCGGCCCACCGGTCTTTACATCCCGGTGGATCATTTTTGCGGCTCCTTTTTCCGGGCCATGCGTCAGGCGGGGCTCAAGGCCGAGCGCGACTACGAGGTGATCCTCGGCAACTACAATCCTGTCATCTACCACAACCTCGACCACCTCCCCGCCGCCCTCGACATCAACCTCCCCACTCTCGTGCGGAAAGTCGTGGATCATCTGGTCTGGCGGTGCGACAATCCCCAGGCCACGGGCCGCATCGGCATCACGGTGTCCCCCACCTTGATCGCCACCACCACCGCCCGGCCGACCTTCGCATGAATATACAGAAATTCTAGGGCTTGCTTTCAACCATCAGCCAACCATACACCTTACCCCGCTTCAGCTCCGGTTTTCCCAAACCCAGCGACCCATCCACCCCTCTTTCCCGGTTATCGCAGATGTTTCCCGACTCCCTTACACCGTCCGCTTCAGGAGTTTTCCCCCATTTTTAGTTCTTTCCCCGGCAACTGCCGTGTGGTGATCGCCACCCGCAGCCCACCCTCCCTCGGATGCCCCCGCATCCAGGTTTCCCAACCCTTTTTGACCGGCTCCGGCCGGTCAGAATACCCGGCCCTAAACCGGGAACTACAAACCACCCCCCACAAAAACATAATGAAATCAGAAACCAGCTACCCAGCTCCGGTGACCAAGCGCAGCTTGGCCGCCTGTTTGGCTGCGTTGGTCGCGATGTCCGGCGCCCCCCTGTGGGCGCAGGCCGTCACGACGGACGCGTCTGACGACGAAGAGGTGGTCCGGTTGTCGCCGTTCCAAGTCGAATCCGACAAGGACTACGGTTACATCAAGACCAACTCCCTCACCGCGACCCGCATCGGTGCCCGCATCATGGACACCCCCCTGCAGGTCCAGGTCCTCTCCGAGGACTTCATCCGCGACACCGG
>JAHCLN010000064.1 GCA_026125215.1 Opitutaceae bacterium | reverse complement strand
CCGCTCACCTACTCGGCGGTCGCACTCCTCCTGATCGTCGTCTCCTTCGTCGCCGCGTTTGTGCCGGCGCGCCGCGCCACGCGGGTGGACCCGATGATTGCGCTGCGCGCGGAATGAGCGCGTCCCTGCACTGATCGTTCTCCTTCTCTTTCTCGCAATCGTTCACTTTCCCGCCACGCCCAAAGCCCGATTACGAGAAAGATTAAGAGAACGAGAACGATTCATTCCGTCCATTTCCCATGCTCTCCGATCTCCGCTTCGCCCTTCGCTCCCTCCTCAAGGCCCCGGGTTTCACCGTCATCGCGGTGCTCACCATGGCGGTCGCCATCGGCGCCTGCACCGCCCTCTTCAGCGTGCTGCAGGCCGTCGTGCTGCGCCCCCTGCCCTACCCCAACCCGGAGACCCTCGTCTCCATCTGGGGCGTCAACACCGAGCGCAACTTTGAGGCCCCGGCGCTCTCCTGGGCCAAGTATGAAGCCTACCGCGAGCGCAAGGATGTCTTCGTTGATCTCGCGATGTCGGCGGGCAACGGCTTCACCCTGACCGAGGGCACGGGCGATCCCGAGCAGGTCTTCGGCCAGCATGTCACGGCCAACTTTCTCCCCATTCTCGGGCTCAATCCCTCGCAGGGGCGGCATTTCACGGCGGAGGAGGACCGGGAGGGCGGCCCGCTGGTCGCCATGATCAGCCACCAGCTCTGGCAGAACCGCTTCTCCGCGGATCCCGGCATCATCGGCCGCGTCGTCCAGCTCGACGGCGTGCCGCGCGAAATCGTCGGCATCCTGCCGGTCACCATGCCGCCGCCCTACGCGGGCGTGAATGTCCTCGTGCCCCGGCCGCTCGAACTGCCCTTCCTCAACCCGCAGAACCGGGCCAACGCCATCGTGCATCAGGCCGTCGGCCGGCTGGTCCCGGGCCTGACCGCGGAGGTCGCGACCCTCCGGGTGCGGGAGATGGCCGCCCAGTTCAAGGCCGCCAACCCAACGCACATCGACGCCAACAACAACAACGAGGTCCGCACCATCACCACGCAGGTGCTCGGCAATCTCACCCGCACGTTCTGGACCCTCGCCGGCGCCGTGGCCGCGGTGCTCCTGATTGCCTGCGCCAACATCGCCAACCTCTTCCTCTCCCGGGTCAGCACCCGCCAGAAGGAAATCGCCGTGCGGTTGTCGCTCGGCGCCACCCGCCGCGAGATCGTCCGGCAGTTTCTGGCCGAGACGGCCCTCTTCTCCGTGGTCGCCGGCGGCCTCGGCGTCATCCTCGCCTGGTGGTCGCTGCGGGGCATCCAGGTGCTCGCCGGTTCGCAGTTGCCGCGCGGCGACGAGATCGGGCTCGACCCGTTCGTCCTGCTCTTCGCCTTGGGCACCGCGCTGCTCGCCAGCCTTGTCATCGGGCTTTATCCCGCCCTGCAGGCCTCGCGCACCGACGTGCAGGTCGTCCTCAAGGACAACGCCCGCGGCGCCGGCGGCGGTCGCGCCGCCAAGGTCTTCCGGCATGCGCTCGTCGTGGTGCAGGTCGCCCTTTCCCTCACCCTGCTCATCTGCGCGGGGCTGCTCGTGCTGAGCTTCCACAAGCTGCAGCAGACCGAACTCGGCTTCCAGACTGACGGCCGCGTTTACGGCCTCATCAACCTGCCCGCCGCGCGCTACAACACGCCGGAACTCACCCGCGAATTTTACCACCAGCTGCAGGAGAAACTCGACCAGACGCCCGAGCTCGCGCACGGCGGCGCCATCTTCGGCCTGCCCCTCGCCGGCATCGGCTCCATCTCGCCCTATTCCGTGCAGGGCCGCCCCATCCTGCCGGTGCACGAGCGGCCGCTGTCCAGCATCCGTTTCGTCACGCCCGGCTATTTCGAGACGATGGGCATCCGTCTGGCCGCGGGCCGCTTCATCAACGGCGACGACCGCTTCGGCGGGCAGGATGTCGCCGTCATCAACGAATCCTTCGCGAAAAAACTCTTCCCCAACGAATCGCCCCTCGACCAGTCCTTCCTGATCGGACCCAACGCCAGCATCGCCGTGCGCATCGTCGGTGTCATCCGCGACGTGCGCGCCGCCGGCCTGGCCGCCCCGCCGCCCGACGAGATTTACTACGCGCGCTCGCAGCGCGGCGGCGGCTTCATGACGGTCGTGGCGCAGGTTCGGCCCGAGCTGTCGGCCGCGGCCGCCATTCCCGTGCTGCGCCGCGTGCTCAAGGAGATCGATCCCACCCTCGCCCTCGCCAACCCGCAGACCATGGATCAGCTCGTCAGCAATTCCATCGGCGTGCAGCGGCTCACCATGTCGCTGCTGATCGCCTTTGCCGCGATCGCCGCGCTGCTGGCCACCGTCGGCGTTTATTCCGTCATGGCCTACAACGTGACCCAGCGCACCGGCGAGATCGGCGTGCGCATGGCGCTCGGCGCCGCCGCCGGCGACATCCGCAATCTCGTCCTGCGCAGCGGCGCGGTGCAGGTGGGCCTCGGCCTGCTGCTCGGGCTGGCCGGTGCCTATGCCTCCAGCCGCCTGCTTCAGGAAATCCTCTATCAGGTGCAGCCCTTCGATCCCGCCGTCTTCGGGCTGGTCGCGCTCTTCTTCGCCCTCGTCGCCACCATCGCCTGCCTCATCCCCGCCCGCCGCGCCACCCGCGTGGACCCCATGGTCGCGCTGCGCGCGGAGTGAGCGCGGTTATCCGCATCCGCTGTAACTTTTCCGCTCCGGCCGGGTTTTAGAGACCAGCATGCTGCTCACCCCCAACCCCGGCCCCGCATGATCGACGATCTGCGCTACGCTTGGCGCGCCTTGGCCAAAACCCCCGGTTTCGCCGCCGTGGCCGTGCTCACGCTCGCCCTCGGCATCGGTGCCAATGCCGGCGTCTTCAGCTTCCTGAGCGCCATGCTCGTCCGACCGCTGCCCTTGCCGGAAGTCCGCTCCCTGGTCTTCATCAGCGAGCATTCGGAACAGGTGCCGGGCATGTCGGTGGCCTATCCCAATTTCCTCGATTGGCGCGACCGCCAGCAAAGTTTCACGCATCTGGGGGTCTTTCGCGGCCAGAGCTTCAACTACGTCGGCCCGACCGAAACCGAGCGCGTGGCGGGCGCCCAGTTTACCCACGAGATGTTTCCCGCGCTCGGGGTTGCGCCCAAGCTCGGCCGCTGGTTCGGCGCCGATGAGGACAAACCCGGCGCCCCCCGCACCGTGCTCATCAGCGAAGGCTTCTGGCAGCGCCACTTTGGCGGGCGGGCCGACGTGCTGGGGGAAAAGATCACCCTGAGCGGCGAACTCTATACCATCATCGGCGTGATGCCGGCGACCTACCGGTTCCCCACCAACGGTCCGGAGATCTGGATGCCTTTCGGCCTTTTCGCCGACCAGAACATGAACCGGGGCAACCATCCCGGCCTCTACGGCATCGGCCGGCTCAAGCCCGGCGCCACGATCGACACCGCGCGCACCGACCTGCTCGGGATCGCCAAGCAGCTTGAGCAGGAATACCCCCAATCCAACACCGGCAACTCCGTCACCCTCACGCCCGTCGTGGACCGCGTGATCGGGCAGGCCCGTCAGGCCGTGTGGATTTCGTTTGCCGCGGCGCTCGGCGTGCTGCTCATCGCCTGCGCCAATGTGGCCAACCTGCTGCTGGCCCGGGCCGCCGCCCGCTCCCGTGAGTTCGCCGTGCGCACCGCCGTCGGCGCGAGCCGCTCCCGCCTCGTGCGGCTCCTCCTCGCCGAAAGCCTGCTGCTTGCGGTCACGGGCACCGCACTCGGCCTGCTCGTGGGCTATGCCACCATGCAGGGGATCAAGCTGCTGATTCCACCCAACTCGCCCTTCCTCACGCAGGTGGGCATGGACGGCACCGTTTTCGCGTTCGCCGTGTTCGTGGGCGTGGGCGTCACCACCCTCTTCGGCCTTGTGCCCGCCTTCACCGGCTCGAAGGTCAACCTCAACGAAGCGCTGCTGGCCGGCGGCCGCACCGGCGGTGGCCAGGTCAACGCCCGCTGGCGTTCGGTCCTCGTCGCGGGCGAATTCGCCCTGACGCTCGTGCTGCTCTTCGGCTCGGGGCTGATGATGCGCACCATCCACAACCTCTACCGTGCCGACACCGGGCTTAAGACCGACCATGTCATTTCCTTCGGTTACGTCATGCCCGGCCGCGAGTGGGCCGAACCGGCCAAGCGCGTGCAGCACCTCGACCGCGTGCTCGAACGGTTGCGCAGCCTGCCCGGTGTCAGCCACGCCGCCCTGACCAACCCGCTGCCGCTCGCCGGCGGCGGCAACCAAACGAGCTACCTGCCCGAAGGCATGCCGGATCCGGGGCCGGGCCGGTGGTTTTCCACGGAGAACAACGCCGCCAGCCGGGACTATTTCGACACCATGCGCATCCCGCTGCTCCGCGGCCGCACCTTCACGGACCGCGAAACCCCGGATGAACCCGAGGTCTGCCTGATCGACACGCGGTTCGCCGAAACCCACTTCGCCGGCCAGGACCCGCTCGGCAAGCGCCTCGTGTTCGGCGGTTCGGGCAACCCGGAGCCACGCTATCGGACCATCATCGGCATCGTCGGCCATGTGGAAAACTACGGCCTCGGTCAGGACACACGCGTGCAGCTTTATTATCCCTACCGGCAAAATCCGCCGGGGTTTGTCTCCTTCGTGCTCCGCACCCCCCTCGAACCCGCCGCGCTCACGCCCGGCATCCGCACCGTCATGCGCGAGCTCGAACCCACCCTGCCCGTCTTCGCCATCCGCACGATGGACGAGATCTTCGACGTCACCGTCACCAACCAGCGCATCATGCTGACGCTGCTTTCCGTGTTCGCCGGACTCGCCCTGTTGCTCGCGGCCATCGGCCTGCATGGCGTGTTGAGCTACATCGTCGGCCAGCGCACGCGCGAGGTCGGCATCCGCATGGCCCTCGGCGCCACGCCCGGTTCCGTCCGCCGGCTCATGCTCGGCCAGGGTCTGGGGCTTGCGCTCATCGGCCTCGGGCTCGGGCTGCTCGCCTGCCTGGGTCTCGCCCGGCTGATGGCCGGCTTGCTCTACGGCGTTTCTCCCCATGATCCGCTGAGTCTCGGGGCTGTTGCGCTGATGCTTGTCGTCATCGGTCTCCTCTCCAGTTGGCTCCCCGCCCGCCGCGCCACGCGGGTGGACCCGATGGTCGCGCTGCGCGCGGAGTGAGCGAGGGAAGCCGGACAAAAATAGCCGTTGACCCCCGCGGCGGGGCCGTGGAGACGGGTGCGCCCAAAATCCGGCACCCCATCTCATGCAACTCGACCCCAACGTCACCGCCCGCGGGCTGGTAAAGCTCTGGAATTATTTCTCGCACCACATCATCGCGAGCCCCGGCATGGCCCACCCCATGCAGGCCTGTTTCGAGGAGGCCTATGTCGTCATGGGCGCCGCCCGCACGATGGATCTCATGGGCGACGCGCGCATGACCGCCATCTGCCGCCGCTTCAACGCCCGCATGATGGAGTTCCAGGGCGTGCACTATCCGGACATGTTTGACATGGGCTACGGCTACAACCGCGACGCCAAGGGCATGGTCAATTGCTCCTGTGTCGCCGACAATGCCTCCACCGCCAACGGCATGCTCGAGGGTGTGCGGCATTTTCCCCACCTCCCCGAAAACGCCGCCGTGCTCGCCAGCGTGAAGCGCTACCTCGACCACTGCCTGAAAAACTACCTCACCGCCAAGGGCGTGATGGGCGTCGGCATCCTCAACCATCGGGTCAACCCCAACGGCATGGAGGAATACTGGTGCGCCGACGCGCTCTTCGCCGCGACGCTCATCCGCTATGCCGACCTGACCGGCGAAACCCAATACTACGACGCCGCGGTTCCGCTGGTGGAGTATATCGCCACCTTCGACTACAAGAACACCCTGTGGGGCGAGTGGACGAAGAGCGCGCCGCAACAAATCCTCATCTACACGTCCGAGGGACTCATCGCGGCGCTCGCCAGCCCGGAGATGAAAAAACGCCTCTCCGTCCCGCTGCGCCACGTCATCCAGTCCAGCCCCAAGGCGGAACCCGAGACCCTCGTGCCCGCACAGGCCCCGAACCAGGTCCACCGCGAACTCGCCGCCGCCCGCACGGCCGCCGGCGACACCATCTGGTCGCGGCTCGTCGCGCGCTTTGCCGAGTTCACGGAATGGTTTCACCAAAACCAGCTGGCCGACGGCTCCTTCGAGCATCCGCCGTCCGACCACTTCCGCTGCTACGAACCGCTTGTCGCCGGCCTGCTGCTCGACGCCGCCGTGCGCACCGAGGGCAACGCCTGGCTCGAACCCATCGCCGCCAAGCAGCTGCGCTTCATGGCCACCAATGCGGGCAAGCTCTACTATGGGCTTTACGCGAACGACTTCGCCTCCGGCATGGCCTTCGTCTCGTTCTCGACCGCAGGCGAGATTCTCAAAAAGCGCGATCCCGCCGCCTGGGCGGCCGCGCTGCAGGGCGTCTTCGATCGCGGCGAGGAAATCTGGTAACACACCATCGGCGCAGCCGTTTCGAGCACGGTTGGTCGCGGAGACGCGGAGGCGGGCCGGGTTTGCGGCTTTCTGTCCACGGTCATGACAAAGCGGTGCAAATAAAACTGTGGCCATGATCCTATGGCGCGGCAGCGCCGGTAGGGGCCGTTGTCCTTAACGGCCCGTGGGGCGCTAACCGGGCGGTTAAGGATAACCGCCCCTACCTTGCTCGACCTTCGCGAGCCGGGACTGCCACTTTTGGGAATCCCGGTCTCCCTTTGCTTTTGGACTGTTCGATGAGCTTTTCTCAGGTAGAGCACGACCGCTGGGCGTGCCGCAGCATCTCTCCATCTCTCCATCTCTCCATCTCTCCGTGCCTCCGCGTCTCCGTGGCCAATCTTAGCACTCCCGCGCAATCCACGTTCCCATTATTGGGACGCCCGGATTCCAATGCCGGACAAGCTCTCGCTCTTGCCCGGCCACCGTCTTATTTTTAACCATTGCCAAGCAATCTGATAGGAAAGTCGGTATCGGCTGGCACAGCCCCTGCAATAGCAGGCACACCTCATGATTTCGTTGCGCCAACTCAGTCGCGTTTACGCCCTCAAAGGCGGGCCGTTTTACGCCCTGCGAGCCATCAATCTCGACATCGCCGAGGGCGACTTTCTCTCGATCATGGGGCCGTCCGGTTCCGGCAAGAGCACTTTGCTCCACATCCTCGGTCTGCACGATCAGGCTTGGGAGGGTGAGTATCACTTCGACGGCCAGCCGGTCCATGAACTCGGCCGCCAACAGCGCTTCGAGCTGCAAAAACAGCAGCTCGGTTTCGTCTTCCAGAGCTACCACCTGCTCGACGACCTCACGGTTTACGAGAACCTTGAGATCCCGCTCTCCTACCGCAACGTCCCCAAGGCCCGGCGGGAGGGCATCGTCTGCGACACGCTCGACCGCTTCAACATCGTCGCCAAGCGCGACCTCTACCCCAACCAGCTGTCCGGCGGCCAGCAGCAGCTCGTCGCCATCGCGCGCGCCCTCGTCGCGCGGCCGCGCCTCATCCTCGCCGACGAACCCACCGGCAACCTCCACTCCGACCAAGGCCGCGAGATCATGGAACTCTTCCGCCGGCTCAACCGCGACGACGGCGTCACCGTCGTCCAAGTCACCCACTCCCTCGAAAACGCCGCCTACGGCACGCGCACGGTGCGCCTCGCCGACGGGCTGCTCGTCCCCTGAACCCCATGAACCTGCACCGCCTGCCCCTCATCGCCGCCACCTTCGCCCTTCTGTTCGCCCTCGTGAACCCCGCGTTTGTCGCGCAGCTCAACCTCACGGCCGATGAACCCGCCGAAGCCGCCCCGGCCCACGCGGCGCCGGTCCTTCGCGCCCAGGCCAACGCCGCCGCCGCCGAACGCTCCTGATCATTTCCCCCTTCATGTCTCCCGCCCGCTTCCTCCCCTGCTTCCTGTTGGCCGCGCTGCTCCCGGCCGCCGCCGCGCCCCTCACGCTCGACGACGCCATCCGGCTCGCGTTGGAAAACAACCGGCGCATCAAGGTCAGCGCCTACTCGCCCGACATCGCCCGGGCCAACGTGCTCGCCGAAACGGGGCGCTTCGATCCAGCGCTCACCTTCAACCGCTCCTACGGCGAAGCGGAACAACCCGGCATTTTCGTGCCGCCCGGCTCGCGCCCGCTCAGCCAGACCGACCGCTTCGGCCTCGCGCTCGAAGGGCTCACTCCCTGGGGCCTCACCTACAGCCTCGGTGCCACCGCCACCAACGCCCGCGGCACCGGCAACGCCTTTGCCGACCAATACGAAACCTTCGGCGGCCTCACCGTCACCCAGCCCCTCCTCCGCGGCTTCGGCTTCGGCACCAACCTCGCCGGCCTGCGCATCGCCAAGGCCGGCCGCGGCATTTCCGACTGGCAGCACCGCCAGACGGTGATCGACACCGTCACCAACGTCGTCCTCGCCTTCAACAACCTCCAGCAGGCCCACGCCAACCTGCGCATCGCCCGGCTCTCCCGCGACCTCGCCGCCCGGCTCTACGAGGAAAACCGGAAGCGCCACGAAGTCGGCGCCATCTCCGATGCCGACGTCACGCAGGCCCGCGCCCGGGTCGCCAACCGCGAGGAATCCATCCTCATCGCCGAGCGCAGCGTCCGCGACCTCGAGAACCAGTTGCGCATGCTCATCGGCGACGACGCGGTCGGCCCCGACGCTCCCGCCCTGCCCATCACCGAGCTGCCGCCCGCGACCGATCTCACCGTGGACACGGCCGAAGATGCCCGGCGCGCCTTCGAGCTGCGGCCCGACTACCAGGCCGCGCGCCTCGGCCTCGCGATCGACCGGGCCAATCTCGCCGTCGCGCAGAACTCCCTGCTCCCCCGGCTCGATTTCGTCGGCAGCTACGGCTACGCCGGCTCCGATCCGGATTTTCCGACCGCCCGCCAGCAGGTCCGCGACAAGGACGCGCGCGCCTACTCCGCCGGCATGGTCGTGCGCATCCCGCTGACCTTTGCGGAAGGCCGCGGTCGCGCCCGCGCCGCCCGGCTCGCCGTTCGCCAGACCGAGGCCGACCTCGTGCGCCTCGAGCAGGACATCGCCGTCAGCATCGCCGCGGCCGCCGGCCAGCTGGCCACCACGCGCCAACGGGTCGAGGCCACCCGGCTCGCCTACGAACTTGCGCAACAGGCGCTCGAGGCGGAGGAAAAACGCTACAAGGCCGGCGCCAGCAGCACCTTCTTCGTGCTCCAGCAGCAGGAGCTCCTCGCCGCCGCCCAGAACAGCCATGCCCGTGCCCAGGCCGACCAACGCCGCGCCCAAGCCAACTACGAACGCGAGACCGGCCTCACCCTCGCCCGCCTCGGGCTCAACGTGGAGTGAGCCCAGCCCGCGCCTCCACTTTCAGGTTTACAACCTCGGGGCTGATTTTACTTTCCGCTCCTCGCACCCCTGCCCGGGTGGCGGAATTGGCAGACGCAGTGGACTCAAAATCCACCGCCCTCTAAAGGCTTGTGGGTTCGACCCCCACCCCGGGCACCACTTCCCCTCGTGGACTGTGCCTTCGTCGGCGAATTGACCACGTTTGAAAATCTGGCGCACAAGGGCAAAAAATCCCGCAGGAAAGCGTAAATCAATGACTTGCGGAACGTAATCCGTGCACGGTCATTTGGTATCTGTCCGCATACATCGCGGACATGTTGGAGTTCCATAACTCGTTGATAAATCGCGCCGACTTCCCGGAAGTGGACAATTCGACGGTGAATCTCGGGTGTTAAGTGATTCCGAAAATCCGGCCTGGCGGCGGCCCAGCACGGCCCCGGCAAGATCGTTGCAAGGGTCCTGCCGATGCCAGGCACACTACCGGCAACTCATCACCGCTTGGGCTGTGGTGGCGTAGAACTACCACGTAAAAACGCAACTATGATGGCTGTGAGGCTCCCTCCGCCAATAACTGTGCTGGGCCACACTTGGCCCATTACCCCAAGCCATATGCTACCGCCGATGCCAATCACACCCAACACGAAGGCCATCCATTGACCACGGCCTGATTGCTTCCGATTTACCTCACCCGTTAACTCCATCTCTTTCATGTGCCGGACTTCGAGCAACCTCCTGTGCTCGATTTCTGATTCCGCGATCCGCATGAAGCGTTCCGCCGCGTCCGGCACCCATCGCTGGTATGCCTCGATATGATCTGGTGGCGGAGTTGGCCCGGAGTAGGTTTGGGCAGAAGCAGTGATGAACGGCTTATTTTTGCCGCCATTACGGATTGGGCTGGCTTGCCCGTGCTGCTCAACGGGCAATCCTTGATTAGCCATGGCTCGTCGCTGCCTTAGCTCACGCTTCAGTCTGGATGCTTTTCCCACCGTCGGGTGCCCCTAACTGTAATTGGAGCTTATCCAGCGCTACATTGAAGTCACCCTTGAGTTTCACGGCATCTCCAGCCAAAGCATCGGCCGCAGACTTAGGGCGGACTGGCGTGTTCACCACAGGCACAGTAGGCAGCAACGTAAAGGTGGCTGCTCCGGTCGCAAGGGCATGCAGTAAACGGTAGAGAGGCATGATAATAGTCGGGGGGGAGCTCACCCCATACAGATACCCACCTTTGGGTCCGATTCCAGTGACTCAAGGAAAAACACAAACGTGGGACATGCATGTCCCACCCATATAAACCCAACACGCCTCGGAGAGGATTCCAATATCTGGCGGCGGATCACCAGCCATGAAAAGCACCCCTAACCGTGGTTGAACGCCTACACCAGCGGTGGTCCTTTGTCCTCCGGATTGAGCTTCTTAATTAACCGCTCTGCTTCGGAACAAAGTTCTAAGAAAAATGTTCGCTGCTGATCTTTAGGCACGCGCTGCCACCACCCACTTAGGGTCATCTCATGGATATCGGAGAATGTATGATCAGCTTCCCGTTTGGGATCATAGCCAAATGCCTCCGTCATCATCACATCGGTTTCCACAACTGCCCTCAGATATTGCTCATAGACCTCAGAAAATGGTGTTCGATGTGTAATATCTTGTGGCTCAGGCCAACGGGACATTCTACGAAAAACCATGGGCAATTTCCCATGCACTAGCCAACGTGGGGATAGATCAAATTTGGAGGCTAATTTGTATCCAAGCCACCATGGAAGCGGGGAAATCCCTTCCTCATAATTAATTAACTGTGCCCTACTTATATCTAGGTTAGCCGCAAAAGCAGTCTGCGGAATTAGCTTGGATTGGCGAAACGATTTTAGCCTACGACCAATCGCGCGCTCCTTAGCTGAGAGAGGTATCTTTCGGGGCACATTTTCAGGGCAACATCTACAAGTAGGGTAAGCAAGTATTGACAGGTATGCATGTATGCATACTAGATTTTGTTTAGTGAGCCTACGCACGATAACTCAAGTCTTCAAAATACTGACCCCTCAAGGTCTGACATATAAGGACCTGGCCAAGCGAACCGGCCTGAATGTGCGCACGCTTCACAATGTGGCCTCAGGCACCAGTCGCTCCCGCCGCGCCAGGAGAAAGATCGAGGCCGCGCTGGGCGTGCGCATCTGGGAGCCAACTGAAATTGAAAGCTCCGAGATTCCCTCAGCCCTAACGGACACGAAATCCACTTAGCCCATGAACACTAACACAAAGACAACTATCGCGGAGGACCTTGATACTCTCAAGCGCCACCTCAAGCGCATCGACAAGATCGAAGCTGATATTGCCCGATGCCATAAAGACGCAGCCGAAATGGAAGAGCGTCGGACCAATCTGGAAGCCGCCAGCTACCGGAATCAGAACGCACTACAAGAACTCAGCACACTGATGCGGCAGATCGAGAGCTGCAACCAGCACCGTGAAAAGCAAGACGCCGCCCTGCTGGATGCGCAGCAAGGGCTGGCCGATCAGCTCCAGTCGCTTTATCAGCCGGCGAAAAAGATCATACGCGAGCTCATTGAGCGGAGGACGGAGACTATCGCCAAGGTCATCCGGCCTTACGTGAGCACAGATGCGAAAGCCGTGCGGGTCGCACAGCAGACGTGCGCATACCAGCAGGCGCGCACCGCGCTGCTGATGCTCAGCGGAGACACCCGCGATAAGGCCCCCAGAAAAGCCCGCCAGCTGGTGGCAATCTACGAGGAAGCGCTCAAGCCCGATGGCGATCTTCTAAAATTTCTCTCTCCCACGGCCGTCCGGTCAGCGGGCGAGAGGAACTCCGCAGCTCAAGGGATTGTGGTTGCGGGGGCTTCGGGCCGATGAACTGCGGCGGCGGGGGTCAGGTATTCCCCGCCGCCGACAGGCCCAAACAACTAATCCTACATCACAATCATGAGCAGTTTCCACAGCAGCGACACGGGCCACGATGCCTCCGAATGTCGCAGGCACAATGAACTGAATGCGTTGCGCACGCTAACCCCAGATACAACCAAGGCCAAAGTCGCGCTCGGTATTGACGCTTTGATGCGTGAGCGAGGTCTCAATCACGCCGACGCATGCTTCGTGCTCAGGAAGCAAAACCCCGAGCTATTCTCCTAATCTCCACCGACTCCCGCCACAGAATATCACCACTGCAAAAATGAACACACACCACAGTCAAAACCACGGCCGCCAATTGGTGGTCGCACACAATAGCAACGACGGCGCCCCAAGACAGATCGTGGGGGGAAAGGCCTTAACGCCAGAACAGGCGAATGCCCACAACCGCAACATGTCCACTGGCAGTCGCCTGGAACAAGAAAGCCGGGAGGTCACCAACCGTGTGAACAAAATAAACGAGGCCCTCATTGAAAAACAGCGCGTCACCGGGATGTCCCGCATTGAGGCATACCTCGCATTAAAGCGCGAAGGCCACGAACTGTTCAATTAAGGGCCAAGCCGAAGCAGCCGACCATCCTGCAAAGACATCACACCAGGATGATCCGCAATCGCCGCTGATCCACCCATGACCAAACCCGCCAACGCGCCCAAGCGCAAGCAGCCGGCCATACTGCGCCGGCTCGCCCGTTTGGATGAGGTGCCGCCCGCCGGCACCACGTTCCGCTTCCGCGCCGATAGCTTTCACGATGTCACCGATCTGCTGATCGAGCTGCCCGCCGGCGAGATGACCCACCTCATCCGCGTTGAGACCGCGCCCCGCCAAGACTGCTTCTGCCAGATCACGCTCAAGACCCTCTCGCTCGATCAGCTCCGCGATCTCATGCGGCGCGTGCTGGATGGGCAGGTGATGCTCCAGACCGTCCAGCCCTGGCAAAGCTACACCGGCAAACGCGACTACAACCTCACCTGAGCCCGCCATGAAAAAACCCGCCAACGCCGCCGAGCGCGAAACTGCCCGTTGTGAATTTCTGCACCAGCTCTGCTGCCAGATCCACAGGCAAATCGCTGCCGGTTCAAAGGCTGGGGATGCCATCCGCGCCGCCTCCCACCGCCGGCGGAAGCAGCTTTTCAAGCATGGCCGGCTCTCCCGCCAGCGCCTCACCGTGCTTTACTACGAGTGGCGGCGTAACCCATCGCCGAAGATTTTCTTCCGTCACTACAAGCCCGGCCTCCCCCGCGTGCCCGCCGCCCTCCAAGAGGAGTTTATCAACCGTCTCCTGGCAGCGCCGCGCATCGTGCCCGCCGCAGTGATCCTGCGGACCATGCGTGCCGCCTGGCGCGCGGGCGAGGCTCTGCCCGGCGTCGGCTCCTGGCGCGATTACGACTTACGGCGCCACGGCTCGCAGTTTGTCCGCGTGCAACCACCGCGCTTCCCTTACTCGGATGCCTCTCTCTTCCGCGCCATCTCTGGCCCCTCCGGCCGCTCCTACCAGCAACGCGTCATAGCCGCCCTGCAAGGCCAGGCCGCAGTGGAGCGCTACTACCGCTTTCTGGAGTCGCGCAAGGCAGCCATCGCCCATCGCCGCCGGCATGAGCCCCTCGGCACCCCTTTCCGTCAGCAAACATAACCCCCAATCCACCCGACCATGAAAAAAGGAGCTAAGCCCAAACCCGCAGCAGTCGTCCCATCGGCCGCTTTTTCCGCCCGCAAAGTGTCGTATGAAATGGAAGCACGCCAAGCCATCGCCGCCAGCTTGATTGAGAGCGGCATCCAGTCCTGCGCCTTTGATTTGAATATCGCACTGCTCCGGATCTGTGAATCCGACCTCCTCGGCCCGGATCACATCTTGAAGACCGAGCTCAGTATCCTCGCGGACGAAGCCGAGAAGGTCCTCAGTCGCGCCGCCTCCACTTTCCCCAAGTCGGTTTTTCAAGTCGGGAAAACCCACCTCGCTCCCAAAAACCTCCTCCAGGAGGTCGATCTCTACCGGCAGGAGATTTTCTGGACCGCGAGCGATACCGCCCTGCGGGTCAAGGCCGAGGAGGTCATCCGCGACTTGTTCCGCCTCTATCGCAAGGCCGAGTCCCTGATGTGCAATATCGACGATTGCCAGCCGGACTATCGCGACGACCGGCGTGTGCGTGCCCCGGAGTGGGTCCGCAATCCCTACGAGGAAATCGTCTCCCCCGTCGGCCTCTAGCCCTCATCCCCGCACCCATGAGAATGTGGCTCATCTTCGATTCCGCCCGCAACGTCTTCACGCTGGAGGCCGATCACGCCAGCCAGGCGATTGCACGATTCCGGAAGGATCACCGGCGCCACCCGCACGAAATCCTCGGCGTGCTCATGGGTGCGCATGAGGTCGGCACTCAAGTCTCCGCCCTGCCCAAGCCAGTCTTCGGCATGGTCCTCTGGGTCGCCAACGACCCCAACCAAAAACCCGCCGCCACTCCGGCCGCCTAACCTACTACGCCCATGCCCGACCTCGAACTCAACATCCGCACCAAGGCCGATACCTCCGGGGCCAAAGACGCCGCCGGCAGTCTGCGCGACGTTCAGGCCGCCGCCAAAGGTGCCGCCAGCGGTGCCGGCCAGGTAGCCACTGGCGCGAGCAATGCGTCGAAGGAACTCGGCCAGCTTTCCTCCGCCGGTGCCGCCGGCTCACAGGTTCTCTCCGGCTTGGAGCGCGCCAGTCAGGGCGGAGTGCAGGGTATCCTTGGCGTCACCCAGGCCATGCGCGGTTTTGTGGCCTTGGTCCGGGGTGCCGTCGCCGCCACCGGCCCCATTGGCCTCCTCATCACAGGCATTGGCCTCGCCGCCGGTGCCTTTGCCCTGCTGCGCCGGCGCACCAATGAGCAGGTCGAGGACCAGAAAAAAGCCGCCGATGCCTTCATCAAGACGGCCGAGACCGCCACCAAGCTCAACCAAGTCCGGCTCGACAGCCTCCGCGCCGAGGTCAGCAGCACGGTTGACGAATCGAAGCGCCTGCTGTCCGTCCTGGAGCGCACGCTCGCCCTGCAAAACGAACTCGGCTCCGCCCGCGCGGATGCCGAGATCGCCGCCATCGAAGCCGACCCCACCCTTACCCAGGAGCAACGCATCCGCCGCACCGCCGAGGTGCGCGAACGAGAGACCACCCAACGCCGCGCCCGAGAAGATGCCCTCCGTTCACAGCGAGTCGGCACCGCCCGCGAGTCATTCATCACCCAGAGCCAGGCTGCGGGCGAACGCCGCCAGGAGGCTGATGCCCAGGCAGCGCGCGTCAGTGCCATTGAAAACGAGCGCACCCAGCGCCAGCAAAGGTTGCAGGAGATCGAGCGGGAGATTGCCAATGTTGGCAGCCGCACCGGCCTTTCTCCCAACGCCCGCGGCCAGTTGCTCGAACGCCTCCAGGCCGAGCGCCAGCAGCTCACCGAGCGCGGCGGCGTGTCAGACACCGAGGAAGGGGCAAAGCGCCTCCAGGAGCAGCGTGCCATTGCTGCCGATCTTGAGAAGGCCGCGGTCGCCGCTGAGGAAGCCGCCGAGCGCGCCCGCATCGCCTTCGAGGACCTGTTTGCCAATGCCCGCGTCGAGGAGAACTACTCCGGCCAGATCCGCGCCGCGCAGGACCAGCGCACCCGCACCGAAACCACCGCGGCCATCCGCACCGCCGCCGGCGGATCACCCGAGGAAATTCGCCTCAGGGCGAAGCGCGACGAATATGCCGCCGACCTTACGCGGATCGATCCTTTGGGCTTTCAAGGGCGCAATACTCAGGCCGCCCTGGATGATGTCGAACGGCAGTTGGAGCGTCTCAATGCCAGCGTGGTCGATACTTCCAAACGCATGTCGCGCGACATTCAGAAGACCAACGAGCGGCTCCGGGCGGACAAAGAGCGCAACGGCGGCGGCTGAGCGACCATCCATGGCCATCCCCATCGTCATCTCTCCCGGCGGCTCTGGCTGCTGCACCTGCGACAAGCAGCTCACCCCCTGCAATTGCAGCGGCCCCGGCTGCACTATCCAGTGCCGCAGTCGCAGCGGCTTCGCCCAGCTCTGCGGTTACGATGAATTTACCGAGCCATCCGACCCGCCCAAGAAATACCGCAAACGCCGCGTCACCGGCGATCTCTACCGCGGCTCGTTTCCCTCCGGCACCTGCTCCACCCCCAGCGATGACCCCGTCAACTACTCCCGCACCGGCTTCGCCCCCATCGGCGGCTTCTGGGGCGATAGCACCGTCTCCGGCGTCGCCGCCCCCGTCGAGGCCGATGCCACCCAGGTCAAATACCGCGCCAGTGGCCTCGCCTTCACCGTCAACTCCAGCCCCACGGCCTGGGGCTTCCTCACGGCTGTCAGCCTCGTCTTCCGCTCGGTCGCCAACCCCGCCATCCAGTATATCTTCACGAGCAACGGCCAGCAGATCTGGATCCCCCGCAGCGCCTCCCCCTACGATGTCTTCCTCATCGGCACCTGGTCCGGCGCCGGCGGCATCAACGCCAGCGGCTCCGAGGAAGTCATCAACTTCGCCAACGTCGTCGCCGATCAGATCCGCGACCATTGGGACCTCACCACCGAATACAAGGCGACCAACTGCCATATCATCGAAGATTCTGTCTCTGCCCGTGTGGTTGGCGTGGGGAAGTTCCCGCTCAACGAAGGCGGCACCCTCGATCCGTCTGGCCCGTCTCTGGCTGACTTCGACGGCCTGCTTGATGAGACGCTCGAACGCACCGTTCGCACCCTCACCGGCACCGAGGATTGTGTCGGTTCTTCCGCACCCTACCTCAAGGCCATTGGTGAGCGCGTGGAATCCCTGAGCGACGAGGATACAATCGAGGATGCGATCCAGCGCGTTCTCAACCCTGCGCCTGAACCGCCCGCCGAACCAGAGGACCCGCTGGCCTGGACCACGCTCAGCAGCTGCGCCGGCCTCGGCACCGCTTTCATCACCCTGCTCTCGGCAGAGTTAAGCGTCTCCTTTCGTGTCGCCCAGGTGCGCGCCCACCTCACCGGCCTTACCATCGGCGCAGGCTACGAAGTCCGCTACATCCTCCACCGCCGCGTGGCCGGCACCAGCGGCCCCTTCGTCTTCTTCGGCGTCCTCCACCAGACCATCACCGCCCCTGCCGCCGAAGCCACCACCGAGTGGGTGGACATCCCCAACGAAGAAGGCTGGGAGACCCGCGTGATGGCCTGCAACAACACCACCTTCTGAACCGAATCATGTCACCGGCCGAGCCGATCTCCATTCCTTCGCGTTTAACAGGGGTGTTCTGCCCGGTGGGCCTCTCCACCCGCCCCGCGTCCAAATCTCCCCGCCTTGGCGCCGCGCAAGGCACGCGCAAGGCCATCGCCCACCGTCCGCAGACGGAGTGCCCGAACACGCGCCAGAGCTGATGCTAAAGTCCCGGCCATGAACTCTGCATCCCGACTTCCCCAGCCTGGCACCTCCGCTTGGAACCGGCTCAACCCCAAAGCCAAGAAAAAGGCCCACGATCTGCGCCGCGCCCTCGCCGGCGTGATCGAGCTGCACCTCTCCGGCAAATGGGACCGCGCCACGTTGGCTGCCACCGGCCTCCGCGATTACCGGGCCGTCATCGGCCATGCCATCACGCCCGGCCACTTCTGGCGGCTCTTCGACCAGGTGATCGAGCGCGACGGCGGCCGGCATCAGTTCGACAACCTCGCCCTCTATCTGCCCGGCCGGCTGGCCCGCCAGGCCAAGCCTGCCGTCGCCTTCACCACCGCCGCCCGCGACCTGCCCAACCTTAAGGCCGCTGTGCTCAATATCGCCGACAACACCCGGCCCACCCAGCCCGAGCTGCTCCTGGTGTGGGATTGCGCGTGTAACGACTACCAGCACCTGCTCGACACCGGCTACACCGATCTCCGCGCCCGTCGCGCCGTGCTGGCCGGCCTGGATGCCTCCGGCCTGCCGCTCGCGCTCACTCCCGCGGCCCTGCGCCGCACCTTCTGCCGCCGACTGGATCGCTGGATCGCGGGCGGCTGCACCCCCTCTGCCATCCAGGATCAGCGCCTCGTCAAGCGGCCCGGCCCGCTGCCCCTCAGTGATGAGGAGCAAAAGCATCTGCTGGGACATGCAGTCGTCGGAGGACTGAGCAAAGCATGGCGCGATTGCATCCGGTTGGGCAAAATCTCTCCGAAAACTGCCGCCCAATTCATCACCAACCCGGCGAGCAAATCTTACGTGCCAAACCGAATCCGCGCGGCACTTGGCCCGACCATTAAAATGATCCAGCCCCATCACCTAGGCCCGCACCATGCCAGGATGGAGGGCGCTCACATCAGTTCCGATCCGACAAGCTTACGCCCTGGAGATATCTTTAGCTCAGATGACGTAACGAACGACCTGTATTGGTGGCAGAGTGATCCCTCTGGAAAAAAGGCCACCAAGCGCGGCCAAGTCTTGCTAACCATAGATTTCCGCACGGGGCTCATTCTGGCTTTTGCCCTCTTGGAAGAGCAATACACCGGAAGCGACATTCGCGGCATGGTCGCGACCATGAATAAAGGCTACGGGTTGCCCCGGCTTTACATGAAATTTGAGCCGGGTGTCTGGAAAAAAGCGCGGGTCATCGCTGGCTCAAAGCACGAAATCCCCGGCATGGAAACCGAGTTGGGTCTGCGCGAATACATGGACATCCGCTACACTCTGCCTGGCCGGCCCACCGGCAAGTCCATGGTTGAACGCACCATCGGCCTTATACAGCAAAGGCTCAAGCAGGAGGTCGGATATTGTGGCCCCAACGAGATGCGCATCCGTTATGAATCTCTGCATCGCCTCCGGTTGGATGTTGATGCCGGGCGTGTTGATCCGGAGGGTCGGCTCTACTCCAAAGAGCAATGGTTGGAGCGCTTGGCGGAGATCTGTGAAGAGCACAACCAAGAGAGACAGGACGGCAAATACCTACGTGGACGGTCTCCACGGCAAGCATGGGACGAATGGTATGACCATAGCGACCCACTAACGCATCTGTCCGGTCCGGCCCTTTGGCTCCTTCAAAATCACCGACGACCAAACAAA
>JAHCLN010000063.1 GCA_026125215.1 Opitutaceae bacterium | reverse complement strand
CGTGGCGTCGGGTCCACCTCCCCTCTCCTTCCCCACGGATCTCGCGGCCGAAACCCTGCAGGCAGCGGCCGGCGCGCTCTTCACGCCCGCGCCGCATACGGTGCGCAGCCGCTACGGCACAAGCCTCGCGGAACTTGCCGGCCGCCCGGTCCTCAACGCCCACGCCCCGGCGGAATTTCACTTCCGCGCCGCTCCCGGCGCCCAAGCTCTTCACGTGATCGCCGGTTTGGCGGAAGCCGCATATGCCGGCGGAGAAGATGCCATCTCCGACGGCATCACTCTCGAAACGGTGGCCGTGACCGCCCGCGGCCCCGTGCAGCTCCATTATCGCCGGCTGGACCCCGCAAACATACCGGCGGACCGTGGACCACAGACCCTCGCGGTGCCGCTGCCGCCTGGTTTCGACGGAGAAATCATCTTCCGGATCGGGACCGCCGGAAACCCGACCAAGGACTGGGCCTATGTCGCGGAAATTCGCATCCACTAAGGCCGCGTGATCTGCAACGGGCCGAGCTGAATCCAATCGCGCGTGTCCCGGCCGGCCGGACCGGGACCGAAAAACAGTTCCACCTCGCCGGCTTCCGGCAGGTGGAAACGAAACTCCAGCGGGCGCAGCGTGCCGCGGTCTTCCCGGTTCGCACGGGGATTGAAGTGCCGGGTCGCGAGCGTCCGGGGTTCCGCTCCGGCGACGAGGGCGGAAAGGGTTACCTCCACTCCGTCGCTTGCATCAGCATCAGGCAGGTCCAGCCGATAGGCATCAAGCGGCAGCTGCAGGCTGGCTCGCAGCGCATGGTCGCCGGCCGGCAGCGCAAAGACCAGCCGGGTGACCGGATGCGCGCCGAACAGCGGTTGATCTCTCGATCCGCCCAAGGCCGGACCAAAAGTGGAGAAAAAGCGCACCGGCACAGGTGTCATGCCCGCGAACATCTCCTGCTGCCAGACCCGCAGCGAGGCCGTCTCCACCCAGCGGTCGGCAATATTCTCCTGGAGGATATCGACCCCGGGGGCGAGCCGCACCTCCGCCATCCTCGCCTCCAGCACGGCATGCAGCAGCTCGTTCCAACGCGTCTGTTGCACATATACCCGGGCATCTCGCCAGAGATACAGAGGCTCCCGCGCGAGTCCGCGCACCGCCGCCCGGTCGATCAGCCACTGTCTGCCGTCGGGCTCACCCACGATCACCAGGGCGCCGATCCGGTATCCTTCCAGCGCCGCCAACGCCTGCTCAACCCGCTCGGGATCGCGCGCAACATGATCGCGAAACATCACGGCGCGCCGGCGGGCATAATACGGCGTGATCGAGCTCCAATCCTGCCCAAGCACAAGAATGACATCCTCGGGTGCGGTCACTGTCTGCAAGGAGCGCGTCAGCCAGTCTCCGCCGGCACTGACGGCCCGCTGGGCCGGGTAATAATGCTCCGTGTAGCGCCATGCCTGACCCGACAGAACCAGCATCACCGCCAGACCCAAAAGCCAGCGAGGAACCGCGGATTCCGCCAAGGCCACCAAGACCAAGCCCATCGCCAGCATCAGCAGGAGCGTATTCGCCACGTAGTAGTAATCGTGGTGCGCATAGAGGACCGGAAAAATCACGAGCACCGACAAAAACAGCAGGAGGCAGCCGACGATCTGCCGCCAACGGCAGCGGCCGGCCAGGGGCACCAGCAGCAGGCAAACCAGCACCGCCGGCCACCAAGTCAGCTCGTGGAGCACGATCCGCGTCTTCACCAACCAAAGTTCCGGCGAAAATCGCGAAGCCGTTGTGCCCAGATTGAATTCGCGCAGACTGGCAGAGGTCAGTTCCGACCCCAGCACATTGAGCGCCTTGGTGGCATCGGCGAACCGCAGCCAGGCCAGCGTGGCGGCAAACGGTGCGGCCACCGCCGCGGCCATCCAGGCGAAATCAGTCCGCCAGTCCGCGTGCCGGTTGCGCCAGAGCCTGGCCAGAGCCCAGATGCCGGCGGGCAGCAGATACAACATGAAGGTGGTGACTTTCACCAACCCCGCGCCACAACCGGCCAAAATGGCCACGGCCAGCCAGCCTGCCTGCCGGCCGCCGACCGCCCGCTCAAACGCCACCCAAAACCACACGCTGAACATCAGCGCCATCGTTTCGATGAGGAAACCCCGCGTGTAGAATACGTAGAGCGGGCATGTCAGGATCAACGCCAGCACCAGCCAGCGGCGTGCTGGCGCCACCTGCCAGCGATGCAATAGCAGGAACACCGCCGGCAACGTCAGGTAAAAGCAGGCAATGCTTACGGCCCGCCCCGCTTTGGTGATGCCCCAGCCCGTGACCTTGCTGGTGAGCACCACCGTCCATTGGTAGAGCGGAAACTCCATGGGAATCGACCACGGCGCCCCCAAGACCGGCGTGGGATAAGCCGGTGAAAAATCACCTTCCTGCATGATCCAGTAGGTGGAAAGCGCAGTTTGCGCCTGTCGAAACTCCCCGCCCGGCAGGTTGCGGCTCTGCCAGCCCACCGTGATACCCCAAAAATGAAAACCCATGGCCAGGACGAACAGCACGCAGGCGAACCGGACTTCCGCGCGCGGGGGGGGCGTGGGAGCGGAGACAGATGCCATCCCAACAGAGAAGGCCATCGCCCTTCCGGTGCCAAACCGATTTTGCCTAACGGGAACAGGCTTTACTCCCCCGATGCCGGCCGCGCTTAATTTGCGCCACGCATGTCCCAGAGTTCCCGCCATCACATTGATCAGCCGTCCCACTGGCGACCCGCCACAGCGGAGTTTGAGATCAGCGGATGGTTTTATCCCGGTCCGGACGTCGTCTGCGTGGACCTGCGGGCCCGGGTGGACGGTCGCCCCTTTCTTGGCATCTACGGCATTGAGCGGGCGGATCTGGAAGCAGCATTGGACGGGGCTCCCGCAGCCCGGCGCAGCGGTTTTCGCCAGCGGGTGCAGGTCTGGCGCGGTGCACGCGAACTGGCCCTGGATTGGCACGACGGCCGGGAATGGCGTGAATTTTTCCGCACCGAGCTGGACAGCACCCTGTTGCCGGCCGACGCGATCCAGCCCGGCCGGATACTGAGGACCACCCTGATTCTGGAAACGCTGCATCATGTCTACCGGCACTGGCACCGTGCCCCGTGGCGCGAGCTGTGCCGGGCCATGGATGCCGCCTTGGATGAGGTGCTCACCCCGGTGAGCGACTTCGATGCGGCCGAGCCCTACCTGGGCCATATCGAAAATCCCGGCCGATGGATCAATGTCGCCTATGAGAAATTTCGCCTCACCGGCTGGCTTTTGGGGATCGGCCGCGACATCTCCCGGCTGACGGCCACCACCAACGTGCACACCGAAAACCGGCTGGTCTATCCCAAGGACCGCCCGGACGTGGCCGCCCACCGCTCGGATCACGCCCAAGCCCTGAAGTCGGGCTATTACGGCTTGGTGGACATCCGTCAGGAAACCCCCAGCCCGGCCAATCTGCTGATTTTTGCGGAGACACCCGATGGTGGACGCAATCTGGTCTTTGCCCGCCGGCTATATCTCGAACGCGAAAACGAACACTCCGGACCCGTGCCGGTATATAAGCCGCGTTATTTTCACCGGATAATCGCCGCACTGCTTCGCGGCCGTTTGTTTGGCCGCTTCCGGTTCGAAAACTGGCCGCTGGCGCGCAAGGAAATCGCCCGGCTGCAAACGCATCTTGCCACCACCCTGGGCCATGGCGAAGCGGCTAAGATCCCGGAGATCATCACCCGTCGCAAAGACCAGGATCCCTACACCCGCTGGTGCTGGCACAATCGTCTTACCCCCCGGCTGCGCACGGTGTTGCAGCAGGAAGCCACCGCCGTCGCACATGCCGGCGGCCCCCTCATCAGCGTGGTCGTGCCGGCCTACAACACCCCGGAAAAATACCTCCACGAGCTGATCGAAAGCCTCCAACAGCAGTTTTATCCGCGCTGGGAACTCTGCATCGCCGATGATGCCTCGCCGCAGCCGCACATCCGTAAAATTCTTGAGGAGTCCGCGAAGGCCGACCGCCGCATCAAGCCCGTTTTTCGCGCCGAGAACGGCCACATCTCCCGCGCCACCAATTCCGCGCTCGACGTTGCTACCGGCGACTTTGTCGCGCTGCTCGATCACGACGACATGCTGCCCCATGATGCCCTGCTGCACATCGCGCAGGCCGTCCTGCGACACCCGACCGCCGGTTATCTTTACACCGACGAGGACAAAATTGACGACAACGGCCGCCGCTTCGACCCGCAGTTCAAGGGCTGCTGGAGCCCGGAGATGGCAATCACCCACAACTACACGCACCACCTCACCGTCATCCGTCGCAGCGTCGTGGAAAAGGCCGGCCGCCTCCGGCCCGAATTCAACGGCGCGCAGGACATCGACCTCTTTCTCCGCTGTTGGGAACTCATCGACGCCAATGACGTCATCCATGTGCCCTTCGTCTGCTACCACTGGCGTGCCCACGTCGGAAGCACCGCCACCCGCGGCGACCAAAAGGGTTACCTCTTCACCGCCGCCCGCAACGGAATTGCCGAGGCCGTCGCCCGCCGCGGCCTGCGCGCCGAGCCGGTCCTGCCCGATTTTGCGAAGCACTATGCACTTTGCCTTCACCAGTTGAAATGGGATCCCGCCATCCTCCGTGAAAACCCCGTCACCATCGTCATCCCCACGAGAAATCGCGCCGATCTTCTGCAGACCTGCCTCGACTCGATCGCCCGCACCACCCAGCGTGAGTCGGTCAAGGTTGTCGTGGTGGATGATAATTCCGATGACCCCGCGACCCTCGCCTTTCTCCGCGAGCTGCCTGCGCGATCCGACCTCCGCGTGAAAGTCATCCGCGCTCCGGCTCCGGACAGCACCCCAGAGGACGCCGGCATCACCGTGCCCAAGACGGCCGAAACCGCCGCACTTGCCGCGGCCGGCCTGGCCGCCGCGCCGGCGACCGCCGGCTTCAATTATTCGCGTCTCGTCAATCTGGGCACCGCCAGCGCCGACACGCCGCTCGTCCTCCATCTCAACAACGACGTCGAGGCACTCACGCCCGGCTGGCTGGAGGAAATGGCCGGCTGGCTGACCGTGCCGGGCGTCGGCATTGTCGGCGCCAAGCTGCTTTATCCCGACGGCACCATCAACCACGCCGGCATTTCGCTTGGCCGCGAAGACGGCCTGCCCCACGTGCTCTTTGAGCGCGAACCCGCCGAGGACCTCGGTTATCTCTTCCTTCCCCACGCCGCGCGCAATGTTGTCGCGGTCACCGGCGCCTGCCTGCTCACCCGCACCGATCTTTACCGCCAACTGGGCGGCTTCGACGAACCGAAGCTCCGTGTCGCCTACAACGACATCGATTTCTGCCTGCGCGCCGGCGCAGCCGGTTTCCGCACCGTGATCACCCCGCAGGCCGTCCTCCGCCATGTGGGGAGCGCCTCGCGGGGCACCGTTTACGCCGAACGCGAGCACCTCGAATACTTGGCGCGCCACGGCACCCGCCGCGATCCCTATCACAGCGAGACGTTGCAATTCCCGCCACGCAACCTGCCGCTCGACCCCTACCATCGGCGCCACGCGGAAACCGCCCGGCCCTTCCGGACACTCGTGCTGACCCAGAACCTGAATTTTGAAGGCGCACCCATCTTCATTTTTGAGCTGGCCCGATTCCTCGCCGCGCAGCCCGGCATCCAGCTCACCGTAGCCTCCGCCCAAGACGGCCCGCTCCGCCCCCGATTTGAAGCCGCAGGCCTCAAAGTCGAAATCTGGGACGTCACCGCACTAACCGGAGCAAAGACACCGGAACAATTTGAGGCGGCGTTGAAGACCATCGCCCGCAACCGCACCTGGGACGATGCCGAACTCTTTATCTGCAACACGCTGCTCACATTCTGGGGCGTGCACCTGGCTGCCCATCTCGGCCGAACCTGCGCATTCTATCTCCACGAGAGCAAGCCGGTGAAGCGCTTCTTTGAAGCCACTTTGACACCCCCGATGCACGCCGTCGCGGAAGAAGCCCTCCGCCTTGCCACCCGCGTGGTGTTTACCGCCACCTCCACGCGCGATCTCCACGAGGAATTCAACGTCAACGACAACTTCCGCCTTCTTCCCAGCTGGGTGGACTTCGATCGCATCGACGCCTTCGCCGCCGCCCACGATCCGGCCGCGTTGCGCCGCAAACACGGCCTCGACCCCGAGGCGGTCGTCATCGTCAACATCGGTTCCATCTGCGAGCGCAAGGGCCAGCACATCTACATCCGGGGCATCGACCTCCTACGCAAGGAACTCCCCGCCCTTCACCCCGGGAAGAAAATCCAGTGGGTGATGGTCGGCGCCCGGCCCGGGCTTTACATGGAGACCCTGCAGGAAGACATCGCGCTCATGGGACTGCAGGATACCGTGAAGATTTTCCCCGAAACCCCCGACATCTATGATTTCTACCGGCTCGCCGATCTGCTCGTGTGCACCAGCTTCGAGGAATCCTTCCCGCGCGTCATTCTCGAGGCCATGGTCTTCGGCAACCGCATCGTCAGCACCGACGTCAATGGAATCGCCGAGATGCTGACCAACACCGACGAAGCCTATCTTGTGCCCGCCGGCGACCAGCACAAGCTCGCCGCCGCACTTAAGCTGGCCTTGGCCGACCACTTCGCCGGCGACCGCAAGATGCTCTCGCTGGCCCGGGCGCGCGCTGCCCGCCACTACCACCACACCCGCGCCCTGCCCCGGCACCTGCAGGTGGTCCGCGAAGCCTGGCTGGGTTGAGCCGGCCTGAAAATGAACCCGCCCGACTGGCAGACCGATGTCGAAATCCACCCCCGGGACTGGGTGTGTCCGGCGGTGCCGTTCTGGGTCGCCGGTTGGGCCCGTTCGCCGTCGGGCCTGATTCCACGCGACATCCGCGCCCGTTGCGGTCACCGGGTGTTTCTCGGCTTGTGCGGGCTCCCGCGCCCCGACCGGGAGAACCCGCCGGGACCGCCCGGCGCCGGTTTTTCATTCTACCTGCCGCCCGTGGCAGGCGCCCGGGATCTCGTCATTGAACTCTGCGACCAACATGGCCGGTGGACGGAAATATTTCGTCATTCCATCACCGGCATGCCGTCATCCGAAGCGACCCCGGCGGCAGTGGACAACCCGCCAGACAACGCGCTGCTGCTGGACTTGCTGCGGGCCAGGCATGCACGGCCGCGCGAATCATGGTCCACGCTGGCCGACGAGCTGTTGCTGGGCCGGCGCGGCGAGTTTGTGGACATCATGCCCAGCGAACCCTTCAAGGGCGCGCTGGAGCAGCTCGAATCCCGGGTGGCGTTGCACTACGACCACGTGCTCATCACCGGCTGGGTGGCCCATCGTTCCCAACGCATCACCCGGCTCACGGCCTTTCTGGATTCGGCCGTGCCGCAGCCCCTGCTGCATGGTCTTGACCGACCTGACGCCGGGCAAATGTTCGGTGAATTTGCGGATGCCGCGCGTTCGCGTTTCGCCGGCCATCTGCGGCTGCCGGCCGATCTGCCGCGGCCTGTTGCCGTGCGCATTTTTGCTGAAACCGCCGACGGTCAAAACACGCTCGTCTTTCTCAAGCGCTTCCGGCCCGTCCTGCTCAGCGCCGCGGGCACCGATTTGCCGCCGGTCTCCCGCTGGAAATTCCTGCAAGCCGCCCGCACTCTCAACCGGGCCGTCTGGCGGTGTTCATGGTTCGATCCGTCCTGGCGCGGTTTCCTGGCCGGAGCATGGCTGGCATATCGGGCCGAAGCGCCTGCCCGGCGTTTACCCAAAGCCGGCCGGGAGCAAAGGACAGAAATTCCCTCCGGGCCGTTGCGCATCACCCTGGTCACGCACAATCTCAACTTTGAAGGCGCGCCTTTGTTTTTGCAGGAATTCGCGTGCCATTTGTGCCGGCAGCCCGGCGTTTCGGTCCGGGTGGTTTCCGCCTGTGCGGGACCGTTGGCGGGGCGCTATGCCGCCGCCGGTATCGACGTAAATGTGCAGGCTCCCGACACGGCGCCGGACACGGCGGACGACCGGGCCTTTGCCGCGGCGCTGGACCGGCTGGGCCATGATCCGGTCTGGAAGGACGCCGATTTGATCGTGGCCAACACCCTGGTTGCATTCTGGGCCGTGCCGCTCGCCCACCGGCTGGGCAAACCCAACGTCCTCTACCTGCACGAAAGCGCCGGGGCCCGGCGCTTTTTCGCCCTGGATTTTCCCCCGGCCGCAATCGCTCGTGTCGAACAGGCCATCGCCTCGGCCGATCGCGTGGTTTTTCCGGCCGCAGACGGGCAGCGGGCCCACGGTTATCTCGGTGCGCGGGGACATTTTCGCGCCCTCCCCGGCTGGGTCGATGTCGCGCGCATCGACTCCTATCTCCAAACACACGACCGCCGGAACATCCGGTCGAACCTGGATTTGTCGCCGGATGCCGTGGTTTTTGCCCACATCGGCTCGTTCATCGCCCGCAAGGGAGTGCATGTTTTCGTGGAAGCCATCCGCGGGTTCGTGCAGCACGCGAGGGCCGATGTCACGCTGGTCTTTTTGCTCGTCGGCGCCAGGGCCGGCCCGGATCCTTATGCCGATCTCGTGCGGCAGGCCGTCGCCGATATCGCCGGTGCGGATATCCGCATCATTCCCCAGTCATCCGACCCTTACGGTTATTTCCTGGCGACGGATGTTTTCGTGTGCGCGAGCCTGGAGGAAGTTTTTCCGCGCGTGGTTTTGGAGGCCGCGGCATTCGGCCGGAGCATCGTCAGCACCAACGTGAACGGCATACCCGAGATGCTCGGTCCGGCCGAGGCCTGGCTGGTGCCGCCGGACGACGCCCCCGCGCTCGCCCGGGCCATGGATGCGGCGCTGAAGGCCCATCAGCGGGGGGACCGGAGCAAGCCGCAGGCCGCACGCCGCCGCGTGGCCGCCCATTTCGACACCACCGTCATGCTCCCGCGCCATACCGCCCTGATTCGCCGGGTGGCCGGCGGCGTTTCAAACTGATTCCATGGCCGAAACCGCATTCAGCATCAGTCAGTTGGAATCGCCAACCGCGGGTGCAACCCTGCCCCAAGGGCGGCACCTTTTGCGCGGCTGGGTCTGGCCCAAACCCGGCGGCCTCTTTTCCGATGTGCGCGCGCGGATCGGCGAGAAAGTGTATCCGGGGGTTCACGGCCTGCCCCGGCCTGACCTCGCGAGCCATTTCCGCACCGGGAAGCCTGTGGCCCTGGCGGAATACCATGTTGCGGTGGATCTGGCGCCCGGGCTTGCGACGGTCGTGTTGGAGGCGTTGGAGATCGAGGGCCGCTGGCGTGCGTTCGAGCAGTTTGCCATCAACGTCGAGCCCTGCCGGCCACCGGTGACTTTTGCCGTGCCCGGCGGCCCTTTGCGCTGGATCGACCACGGTCATGGTCTGCGACTGCTCTTGCGGGAATCCGCCCGCCAAGCCCATCGCACGGTCGCCGATCTCGCCGAAGAACTGGCGGGCGCGCTGCCGGCCGGGCGCATCCTCCGCGACGCCCCGCCGCCGCTGATCGGCTACGTCGACGAACCGGCCTCGGTTTGCTGTTGTCGTTTCGGCCGCATCCCCGCCTTTGGCCATCTCTTCCATCCCGACCTGAAGCTCCGTCGCCTGCTGGCCACGACCGACCTGCAGGCATGGCAGCCCTTGGAAATCGGCCGGCCATCACCGGGACCCGCCGCCCACTACCCGCAGCATGCCCACGCCCGCAACTCCGGGTTTGTCGGCTTGGTGGATGTGCCGGCGCAACTGCCCAATCCGGCCAGTCTGCGCATTTACGCCGAGCTGGAGGACGGCTCGCTGCATCTGGGTCCGGTCATCCGTTCGCGATTGCATCCGGCGGACATTGAAAAGCTGCCCCTGCGCACCAGCGGATCACCCGACTTCGACGAAGTGCAAACGGCATGGCAGGCGGCGCTGGCCGCCCGCGGTTTCACCATCGCCCAGGACACGGAAGCGGAACGTTTTTTGCGTGACCTGCGGCAGGAATACGAAGTTTCTGCTCCGCGCCGGAACCCGCCCCCCGCCCGATCCCCGGACGTCGTGCTGACCGGCCGGCCGCAGTTTCCGCGCCGCCTGCTGCTGGCCACCCACGGGCTGAGCCTCCAAGGCGCCCCGCGCTTCCTTCTGGAGCTGGCACACGCCTGCGTGCAAGCCGGGGCAGCCCTCACCGTCGTAAGCGCCGAGGACGGCCCTTTGCGTGCCGAATTCGAGGCGCTGGGTGCGACCGTCAAGCCGGTGAATTGCCTCCCGCTGGAACAAGCTGCCGATGAAACCGCCGCGCGGACCGCGGTCACGGCGTTGCTCGATCAGGCGGACTGGCACGCTGCCGACCTGGTCTTAGCCAACAGCTTCACGACCTTCTGGGCCGTGCATGCCGCCAAAGCCGCGGCCAAGCCGGTCTTGTTCTACGTGCACGAGAGCACCACGCCGCGCATGTTTTTCGATAGCCGTATCAGTTCGGCTGCCCTGGCCATGGCTGAATCCGCTTTTATCATTGCCGACCGGGTCTCGTTCACCACCGCCGCCACGCGCGACATCCATCTCACCCACGGCCGCCCGGACCGCTGCGTCATCACTCCCGGCTGGGCCCAACTGGCCCGGCTCGACCAATGGATTGCCCGGCAAGATCGGCGCGCACTTCGACAGACTCTCGGTGTCCACGAGGATCAGTTCCTGATCTGCAACATCGGCACGGTTTCCGACCGCAAGGGCCAGCACACCTTCGCCCGCGCGGTGGACCTGCTCTGGCGGCGCCACCCAGAGCTCGCCGCCCGCGCCCGCTTCATCCTGCTCGGCGGCCGCGACTCGCCTTTCGACGCCATGCTCAGGGACACGCTGACCGAATTGGGCCGGGACAACCTGATCGTTCACCCCGAGACCACCGACTATCTTCGCTATTACCTCGCCGCGGATCTGTTCGCCTGCTCGAGCTATGAAGAGTCATCCCCGCGTGTAATCTTTGAGGCCATGTCCTGTCGCGTGCCCATCCTTGCCTCGGCCGTCCAAGGCATTCCGGAATTGGTCCGCCCCGACCTTGAAGCGGTGCTCGTGCCGCCGGGAGACACCAGTCAGTGGGCCGACGCGCTCGCGCTCATGCTCTCGGCACCCGCCGCCAACGCCCCCCTCGCGGCCCGCGCGCGCGCGCGGGTGGAAAACTGCTTCTCCGACACGCAACTGCTGCCGCATCATCTGGCGCTGATCAGCGCAACGGCGGCGTCAGGGCCGGTCCGGTCGGTCAGCGCACCATGACCTCGTGGATATAGGCCCAGTCGTAAGCGGTGCTTCTGTTGCCGCGGGTTGAAAACCGCAGGGATTCACCGGGCAGCGGTGAGTAGGGAATCACTACACGTTGGTCACCGCGGTCCGCTTCGTTGTGCAACGGATCCAGGAGGCGTTCATAGATGATGCGGGATGCGCCGTCGGGCGTTTCGCCGGTCACCAAGAAGATGACACCGTCGGTTTTGTCTCCCTCCTTTACGTAAGCGCTCTCGAACATTCCAAATGTCCATTCGATGCGGGATGTGTGCGCACCGGGATCGATCCAGATGTCCGCGTTCGGATGGACGGAGAGCACCTTGCGGTTGCCCAGATCCATCCAATCCAAACCCAGATCAAATGAAACCTGATAAGGCAAGGGCTCCATCTGGACAAACGTCACGCGCGCCTCTTCGGGCGTGAATCTCAGCACCCGGGCGTCCTTGACGATCTCATGGGCGCTTTCCGGCAATCTAATGCCGGCAAGACGTCTGTCATCGAGCAACCGGAACTGCACGGCGCGCGCGTAGAGCGGGTTTACATAAACATCGGCCTTGTCCTCCCAACTGAAGGTGGGCCGCTTGGCATCGAAACCGAAGTGTGCACAAACCTGCTCGATAAAATTCCGGTTGTGCCGCGTTTGTTGCCAGAGAACCACCGCCGAGACCAACTCGCCCTTCAGATCGCCAAACGCCCGCCTGAGATAGTCGCGGTCATTTTCCAATCCGTTGCGCACCATGAGGGCGCGCCGCTCCGCGTAGAGCGGCGTCATCGCCGCCCAGTCTGCTCCCGCCACCACGATCACCGAGTTCTTCGGGGTCATCTCGCGGATCACGGTGGTGAAGGGATAGCCGCCCTCATGCACCACGCTCTGCTGCCGGTAATAATCCAGCCGGTAAGCCTGCACTTGGGCGGCGAACAAAACCACCCACAACGCCAGCCCCGCCCACGCGGTTTGGGGCCGCTCCAGCAAGCCGGTCACCACATAGCCCGCGGCCACCACCGCGAACACCGCGCAGATGTAGTAGTAGTAGTCCTGGTAGGCGAAGGCATACGGCATCATGAACTGGGCCACGAAAAACATCCCGCCGATCCCCAGCACCGGCCCGCGCACCGACCGCAGGAACAGCCCCGCCAGCAGCACCCCGCCCAGCAGCCAGCGCGACATAATCGCCTGCTCCCAGCATTGCAGGAAATGCCGCCACACCGTCCCGGACAGCAGCGCCTCCGCCGAAAACATCCCCCAGTTGCCCAGCGACAGGTTCTTCGAGGTGAAGATCCACGCCGAGGCATGGGCCGCCTTGATCGGATCCGTGTAATCCAGCCACAGCTTCAGCAGCCCCAGCGCCACCACCACCGTGCCCAGCCCCCAGCACACCGTCTGCACCAGCCGCTTCCAGCCCAGCTTCGCCCGATACTCGCCCCACAACACCCACGCCCCATACGCCGCCCCGGGCACCAACCACACCGCATATACCGCACCCTTGATCAGCGCCGACAGGCTTCCCGCCACCACCGCCACCGCCAGCCACCGCCAGTCCCGCTCCTGCATCACCCGCACAAACGCATACAGCCACCACACGCTCCCCATCAGCGCCATCGCGTCCATCAGGAACGCCCGCGAGTAAAAGACATACACCGGCGTGGCCAGTATCAGCCCCAAGAACACCAGCCGCTTCAGCCGCGGCACCCCCAGCCGGCCCAGCAGCAGCCACACCCCGCCCAACATCACATAAAAACACGTCACGGACACCGCCCGCGCCGCGACCACATGCTCCCAGCCCGTCAGCCGGCTCAACCCCACCACGCTCCACTGGTAAACCGGCACCTCCAGCAACAACGCCACCCACGGCTTGCCCAGCACCGGCACCTCATACAGCAGCCCAAAATTGTTCTCCTGGTCAATGTAGCGCGCAATCAACGCCGTCTGCGACTGCCGAAACTCGTGCCCCGCCATGAACCCCATCGTAAAATGATGGCTCAACCCCCACACGTTGTAGCCCAACGCCACCACAAACAGGATCACGACCGCCCAATCACGGCGCACAAATGAATTAATGCTACGGTCATTCATACTTCATATGACAGTTTTGCAGACAAAACCCACCATGGCCAAGCCACCTATTCCACCTTGATGGACGCAGTGTAGGACCAGTCATACGCCGCATTGCCCCAAGGCCGGACGCAAAACCTGAGCGTCTCGCCCGGCCGGGGCTCATACTCCGCGGCGAGCAACGCTTCGCCCCGATCCTCCGCCCGCCCCCACGGCTCCAGCACCCGCTGGCAGAGGACCCGTGAGGCACCGTCCTCAGCTTCGGCCATGACAACAAAGCGCACCCCGTCGGTATGGGCATCCTCCCGGGCATAGGCGCCGGGCATGATGCCCACTCGCCACTCAATCCGCCGGGCTCCGGATGGCGGGCGCAGCCACAGGTCGGCATTTGGATTCATGAGCAGGACCTTCCGCCCCTCATGCTCCACCCAGCCGCTCCCATGCTCAAAGTAACCCTCGAACGGCACGGGCACGAGGAGATGCTGTCCGCCCTGGATGAGTTCCTGCGAGACGGGCGTCCTGACCGGGCCTGGAATATCCAGCTCCTCGTTTACCTGCAGTCCTAGGGTTGCCCATCGTTCTCCGTTCAGGGTCGCGCGCATCCGCATGGCCTGATGATGGCTGACATAAACCGCCTCATTTCGCCACCAAAAGAGCGGATCCGGCGTAAGTTCAAAGCGCTCTGTCACCAGCCGAATCAGGTTCTGATTGTCGCGCACCGCGCCCACCAGCACGACCGCGGAAACCTCCTCGTCGCCAAGCTCATAAAACGCCCGCCTGAGATAGTCGCGGTCATTTTCCAATCCGTTGCGCACCATGAGGGCGCGCCGCTCCGCGTAGAGCGGCGTCATCGCCGCCCAGTCCGCCCCCGCCACCACGATCACCGAGTTCTTCGGGGTGAGTTCCCGCAGCGCCGCTGTAACCGGCGAACCACCGTCCATCACCGCACTTTGCTGCCGGTAATAATCCAGCCGGTAAGCCTGCACTTGGGCGGCGAACAAAACCACCCACAACGCCAGCCCCGCCCACGCGGTTTGGGGCCGCTCCAGCAAGCCGGTCACCACATAGCCCGCGGCCACCACCGCGAACACCGCGCAGATGTAGTAGTAGTAGTCCTGGTAGGCGAAGGCATACGGCATCATGAACTGGGCCACGAAAAACATCCCGCCGATCCCCAGCACCGGCCCGCGCACCGACCGCAGGAACAGCCCCGCCAGCAGCACCCCGCCCAGCAGCCAGCGCGACATAATCGCCTGCTCCCAGCATTGCAGGAAATGCCGCCACACCGTCCCGGACAGCAGCGCCTCCGCCGAAAACATCCCCCAGTTGCCCAGCGACAGGTTCTTCGAGGTGAAGATCCACGCCGAGGCATGGGCCGCCTTGATCGGATCCGTGTAATCCAGCCACAGCTTCAGCAGCCCCAGCGCCACCACCACCGTGCCCAGCCCCCAGCACACCGTCTGCACCAGCCGCTTCCAGCCCAGCTTCGCCCGATACTCGCCCCACAACACCCACGCCCCATACGCCGCCCCGGGCACCAACCACACCGCATATACCGCACCCTTGATCAGCGCCGACAGGCTTCCCGCCACCACCGCCACCGCCAGCCACCGCCAGTCCCGCTCCTGCATCACCCGCACAAACGCATACAGCCACCACACGCTCCCCATCAGCGCCATCGCGTCCATCAGGAACGCCCGCGAGTAAAAGACATACACCGGCGTGGCCAGTATCAGCCCCAAGAACACCAGCCGCTTCAGCCGCGGCACCCCCAGCCGGCCCAGCAGCAGCCACACCCCGCCCAACATCACATAAAAACACGTCACGGACACCGCCCGCGCCGCGACCACATGCTCCCAGCCCGTCAGCCGGCTCAACCCCACCACGCTCCACTGGTAAACCGGCACCTCCAGCAACAACGCCACCCACGGCTTGCCCAGCACCGGCACCTCATACAGCAGCCCAAAATTGTTCTCCTGGTCAATGTAGCGCGCAATCAACGCCGTCTGCGACTGCCGAAACTCGTGCCCCGCCATGAACCCCATCGTAAAATGATGGCTCAACCCCCACACGTTGTAGCCCAACGCCACCACAAACAGGATCACGACCGCCCAATCACGGCCTGAAGGTGAGCAGTTGGTCCGATCTTCCATATCCCCTGTGAAAATATTGCGGGCAAAAATCCACCAGAGAGACGGCTTGCTTCAAGCTTAACATTGACTGTGCGGCGGCCCATCGTGTCCGCTTGCCTCTCGCACATGCATGAAACGCCGCAAGGGTTCTTTCACCTTGACCTGCCCGCTTCCGACGCCGCGATCTCCTCCGGCTTGGTAAAGCTGGCCGGCTGGGCGGCCGGGACGGGGGGCCGCCACTTCGTGGACTTGCGCATCCGGACGGGCACCTGCGTCCACCCGGCGGTTTACGGATTCCCCCGCGCCGACCTGGCGGCTTTCTTTCAACTTCCCGCCCCTTTCCTTGCCGCCGGGTTCGAGGCTCTGCTGGTTTTGCCCTCGGGAGCCGTGGAGTTGGTTTTTGAAGCCCTCGATATCACCGGAGATTGGCACCGCTTGCATTCACTGACGCTGCAGGTGCGACCCGCCCCTGTGGCGGTGGACAAACCCACGCCACCGGCCATCCAACCCCATGAATTTGCGCGCACCCTGCTCAATGCCATGCGCGAAGGCCCGGAAAACGATCCCGGTGCCCAGGCCGCCGCCCTGCCCCGGCCCGCCGTGCTGCGTTTTCCCCACCTGCCTTTTCACGGCCATCTGCATCAACCGACCCTGACCGAACGCGTGCTCTTCGGACGATTGCGCATCGAGGGCTGGTTGTTTCACGAAACCGCCCGCATCCGTCGCGTTGTCGCCAGCGCGGATTTGCAGGCCTGGCTGGTGCTCCAAACCGGAGGGTGCAAGGATTACGTGGAAGCCATGTATCCGCAGTTTTCCAACGCCAAGGATTGCCGCATCGACGGCCTGATCGACGTGCCATCCCAGCTGCCGGCGCCGCTGTGCATCCGCCTGTGTGCCGAATTGGATGACGGCTCCTGGCACCTCTGCCAGGTGCAAAGGGTCCGCACCTGGGATCAGGAAGCGGAGAAACCACCGCTCACCGCCTACAGCCCGTCCACCTTTTTCCGCCGGGCATGGGACCTCAATCGGCGTTGCCGGGAACAAGGCTTCGCTGTGCCTCGCACCCGTGCCTTTTGGCAGGGCCTGCGGCTGGCCCACGCCGAATACCGTCTCCGTGCCCGGCCTGTCTCCAGCCCAGCCGCCACCCCGGCCGCCACCGGCAGGTTCAACCGTCCCGTTGCCCATGCCGCCCCCACGCCGCGGCGCATCGTCCTTTTTACCCACAATCTGGCCCACGAAGGCGCCCCGCTTTTTCTGGTCGAGCTCGCCCGCGAATACCGCACCGCCGGTGTCCAACTCCACGTCGTGGCGGCCGCGGACGGCCCGCTGGCCGCACGCTACCACGAGCTCGGCGCCACCCACCGGGTCGTTTCCACGCTGCCGCTGCTGCAGTCGGCCGACCGGCGCGAGGCGCAGCGGGCGCTCGCCAATCTGGCCCGGGAGATTGATCTCGGTTCCGCGGATCTGGTCGTCGCCAACACGCTTTCCATGTGGTGGGCGGTGCATCTGGCCGATCGCGCCGGCAAACCTTCCCTGCTCTACCTGCACGAGAGCACGACTCCGGCCACCTTTTACCTCGGCCACATGTCGCCGCAGATCTTGCCCCTGATCCAGTCAACCTTCCGCCTCGCGACCTGCGTGTCGTTTCTCACCGAAGCCACCCGGCAATATTACCGCCCCTGGCTTGGTCGCGACAACCACGGCATCAACCCCGGCTGGATCGATGTGGCCGCCATCGACGCGCAGCTCGCGAAACTGGATCGCCCGGCCATCCGGCAGCAACTCGGCATCGGTCCGGACACGCAGCTCGTGATCAACGTGGGGTCCGTTTGCGATCGCAAGGGCCAGCACATCTTTGCCCGCGGGGTCGACTTGTTTTGGCGGCAGCATCCCGCCGCCGCAGCAAGCTGCCGGTTCCTGATGATCGGCGGGCGCGACACCTTGTTTGATGGCGACCTTCAGGCGCTGCTCCGGCAGTTCGACCGCCCCAATCTCACCATCGTTCCCGCCACCGCCGAGCCACTCGCCTACTACCGCGCCGCGGACTTTTTTGTCTGCAGCAGCTACGAAGAATCCCTGCCACGGGTGATCATGGAGGCGATGGTGGCGCGCTTGCCCATCCTCAGCACCGGCGTCCACGGGATTCTCGATCTGTTGCCGGATCCAGAGCACGGCCGCCTCATTCCGCCAGGTAACAGCCAGGCCATTTGTGACGGGCTCCATGACGTTCTCACCCACGGCCCGGACGCCGCCGCCCGCGCCGGAAGAGCCCGCGACCATGTCGTCCAACACTTCAACTCCGCCACCCTGCTGCCGGGCCATGTCGCTCTGGCCGCCTGCGTGGCCTCGCCCCGCCCGTGATCACAGAAACCGACACCTGGAAAATCGACATCGAGGTCCATCCCGGGGGATGGCGCTTTCCCGCCGGGATAACCTGGCTGGCGGGCTGGATCTGGTCGCCGCAAAACCGTATCGTATCGGACTTGCGTGCGTGGGTGGACGGACGCTGCTTTTTCGCCAACTGGGGCCTGCCCAAGCCGGGATTGGATGAAGTCTATCTGAAGCGTCCAGGCCCTCCGTTTCTGGGCTTCACCCTGCCTTTGGCGCCGCACGCCGGCGCAACCCTGCTGCGAATCGAGGTGCGCGACCAGACCAATGTCTGGCAGGAAATCTTTCGCACCGGCATCACCGTCGATGCCGCGGCCGGAAGCGCACCGCCGGTCAAACCCCTGCCGGATCTGCTGCCCAAATTGCTCAATCCCCTGCTGCGCCTGCAACAACGGCGACCGGCAGCGCCGCTGGCGGCCTTGGCCGACGAGATGATCTCGGGCGCCATTGCCGAGCCGCGCAACGTGCTGCCCGGGCCGCCGTTCTTCGGCGCATTGGAGGCGCCGCGTGAAATCGGCTGGGTCCGCTACGGCCGTGTCTCCATCACCGGCTGGCTGGCTCACCGCGAGCGGCGAATCAATCGCATCACCGGGGTCGTCGATCCGCTGCACGTGGGTTCGCTGCTCTACGGCCTGCCCCGCACCGACATCAACGGCGAATTCTCCGATCTCGCCGGACGAGAATCGTCCGCTTTTGTCGGTCACCTCGACCTGCCGGCCGACTGCGCCATGCCGGTCCTGCTCAAACTCTTCGCCGAGCTCGACAACGGCGAACAGCATCTCGTTTTCGCCCAGCGTTTCACGCCGCGCATCCTCGCCGGCGCCGAAACCGGCCTGCCGCCGCGTTCCAAGCGCGCGTTTCTGCGCGGTGTCAGCGCCCTGCGCGCTTCCGCCGCCCGCCACGGCCTGCCCGGCACGGATTGGCGGGGGCTGTGGCCCGCACTGAAAACCGCCTGGCGCGGCTACTCCGCCGAGGCGCCCACACCCGTGAAAAACACCCGGCTCGCCACCGCCCGTTTACCGGTGAGCCGCCCTGATCGGCCCCTGCGCGTGTTGGTGGCGACCCACAACCTCAACTTCGAGGGTGCGCCATGGTTCATTTTCGAACTGGCGCGTCATCTCAGCCGACAACCCGGCATCACCGTGCAGGCCGTATCTCCTCAGGACGGGCCCATGCGCGCGCCCTTCGAGTCCGCCGGCATGCCGGTCACCCTGCTTGATTTGGGCACGGCCCTGGCCGCCGCCACTCCGGCCGATTTCGACACCCGGCTCGAAGCCGCCCTGGCTGCACTGCCTTGGAGCGAAACCGATCTTGTGATCGCCAACACGATGGTGGCCTTCTGGGCTATCCGTGCCGCGCATGCGCGCCGTCTCCCGACCCTGTTTTACATTCACGAAAGCTCGCCCGTCCGCCGCTTTTTCAAGAAGGACCTTGCGCCGGAGATTCTGCCCCTGGTCGAGGACGCTTTTCGGCTCGCCACCCGCGTCGTGTTCACGGCCGATTCCTCACGGCGGATTTTCAACGATCTCGGCGACCGCGGCAACTTCGCGCTGCTGCCCAGCTGGGTGGATGCCGGACGCATCGACGCCTTCGCCGCGGCGCACACTGCCGCCGACCTGCGGCGCAAGCACGGGCTCGATCCCGACGCCCTGCTCGTCATCAACATCGGTTCGGTCTGTGAACGGAAGGGTCAGCACATCTTCATTCAGGCGATTGATCTGC
>JAHCLN010000062.1 GCA_026125215.1 Opitutaceae bacterium | reverse complement strand
AGCTCGAGGGCATCCGCCTCGACTACGAGGCCCGGCGCGCGGAAATCGCCAACCGGCTCGACGAGCAGAAGCTCCGGCACCAGTCCGAGATCGCCGACGCCATGCACGGCGTGGAGCTGCGCAAGGTGGAGTTTGCCGAGGACATGCGCCAGCAGCGCGAACGCTTCGGCGCCGCGCAGGAGCAGCAGGTTGTCCAGGCCAAGACCGATCTCGAAGTGGCCAAACAGGGCATCGAGGCGCTCAAGCTGGTCAAACAGGCCAAGCTCGAGGGCAAGAAAGCCGAGGATGAGCACGAGATGGCGATGGAGGCCCAGCGCCTCCAGCTGCGCGGCAGTGCCAGCGTGCAGGCGCTCGTGGCTACGCTCGACGGCGAAAAAGCCGACCGCATCCTCAAGCTCGCCGAGCTGGAGATGCGCAAGGGCCTGTCCGTCGAACAGGCCATGGCCTTGGTGGCCGAGAAATCGCCGGAGATCGCCCCCGCCATTGCCGCGGCCATGCGCGCCAAATACGCCAAGGGCCAGGACGAAAACGCCCAGACCAAGGAGGGCTAGGCGGATGGCCGACGATCTTGAAGCCGGTCTGACCCAGCGCGGTTTCGCCGCCGGGCAAATGCTGTTTGGCCGCTACAAACTCGAAAAAATTCTCGGTCGGGGTGCCACCGGCATCGTCTGGCTGGCCCACGACGAGAAGCTCGAGTGTCCCGTGGCGCTGAAGGTCCTGCCCGACTCGGTGCTGCAGCACAAGGCGGCGCTCGACGAGCTGAAGCGCGAGACCCGGCGCAATCTCGATCTCACCCATCCGCACATCGTGCGCATCTATGATTTCGTGGCCGACGGCCAGCATGCCGCGATCGCGATGGAGTATGTGCCCGGCACTTCGCTCGCCGCCCGCAAGATGGAGCAGCCGAAGGGCATCTTTCCCGT
The DNA here is from genome assembly GCA_026125215.1 of Opitutaceae bacterium. Lineage (GTDB taxonomy): Bacteria > Verrucomicrobiota > Verrucomicrobiia > Opitutales > Opitutaceae > UBA2377. The sequence continues at coordinate 19,088 of JAHCLN010000062.1, read as the reverse complement.
CGAGGACATCCGCCGTTGGCTGCACCAGCTCATTCCCGCGCTCGTCTATGCGCATGAAAGCGCGCAGGTGGTGCACCGGGATCTCAAGCCGGGCAACATCCTGATCGACGCCGCCGGCAACGCCAAGATCGCGGACTTCGGGCTCGCGCGCGGCCTGCAGGAGGCGGCGGGTTCCAACACCACCGGCACGCCCGCCTACATGAGTCCCGAGCAGCTGCTCGGCGAAAAGTCCACGCCCTCCGACGACATTTATTCCTTCGGAGCGACCCTCTATGAGCTGCTGACCGGGAAACCGCCTTTCTACTCGGGCAACATCGCGCTGCAGGTGCAATACAAGGTGCCGCCGCAGATCGCCTCGCGCCGGAAGGAACTCGAAGCCGGCGAATGCGAACCCGTGCCCACCGCGTGGGAAACGACCATCGCCACCTGCCTAGCGAAATCTCCCGAAGAGCGGCCCTTGTCCATGCGTGCGCTGCTCGCCCGCCTCGAAGGCGATGTCGTGGCCGGAGCCTTGCTGCGGTCGGTCGCCACTGCGCCGAAACCGGCGGTCGTTCCGCCGCCCGCGCCCGTGGCAGCGCCGCCCCCGCCGCCGCCGCCCGTGGTTGTGGCTCCACCGCCACCACCGCCACCCCCGCCTCCTCCTGCGCCGGTTGTGCCTGTGCTGCCCCCAGAGCCGCCGCCACCACCCCCTCCACCGCCGCCTCCACCTTCCCCTCCGGCCCCGGTGGAACCGCCGCCCCCCGCACCGGCCGTGGCTCCGGTCCCGGTGGTGGAAGTTCCAGCGCCGGTTGCGCCGGTCGCTCCTGTGCCCGAGCCTGTGGCCCAACCTTCGCCTCCGCCGGAAGCGCCTGCGCCGTCCGCCGCTCCGGTCGAGCCGGCCTCTGCGCCCCGCGTCTCCGCGCCCTACGACAGCTCGCCGAGGGTGTCACGTCCGTCGGCTCCCCGGGAATCCAAGCCGGGTAAGCCCCTGCCTTGGGCGGCGATTGCGGTGGTGCTCGTGGTGCTGCTGCTGGGTGGCGGTTATTACTTTGGGCTGCACCTGCCGGCGAAAAAACGTGCGGAGGAAGCTGCCGCCGTGGCCTTGGCCAAGGCCGAGGAAGAACGGCGTCTGCTCAACCTCCGGCTCGACCAGGAGCGCCAGCAGGCCGAGCAAACCCGCCTTGCCATGGAGGCCCAGCAGGCCGAGCTGGCGCGGTTGCTGGAGGAGCAGCGCGCCGAACAGGCCAAGCGCGACGAGGCCGAAAAACTCCGGCTGGCCGAGCAGGTGCGCCAGGCCGAGGCCGCGGCCGCCGAGGCCAAACGGCTGGCCGAGGAATTGGCGCGGCGCGAAGCCGAGGCCAACGCGCGCGGCGGCGTGTTGATCAATTCCACGCCGGCCGGGGCCGAGGTCCTGATCGGCGGTGAATCGCTGGGCAAGACGCCGCTGGCGCTCCGCGACCGGCGGGTCGGCACCGAGCAGGTGGTCCTGCGGTTGGACGGTTATGCCGAGTGGACCGGCGCTGCCGAGATCAAGGCCAACGATTTCACCGAGCTCGCCGCCACGCTGGAGGCGAAGCCCGCGGCGGAACCGGATTCCTACACGGTCGGCCAGCTCGACCGCGCGCCCACGCCACGGGTTCAGGCTTCGCCCGTCTATCCCTTCGATCTGCGTCGGGCGGGCGTCACCGGCGAGGTGGTGGTGGAGTTCATCGTGGATCCGGCGGGCGATGTCATTGCGGCCTATTCCATCCGCTCTTCCGATCCTGCCTTCGAGGCCGCCGCCATTCAGGCGGTGCGGCAATGGAAATTCCGCCCCGGCATGAAGGGCGGCAAGGCGGTCAACACCCGGATGCGGGTGCCGATCGTCTTCGACCTGAACAACTGAGTCATGGATGATCTCGATCTCGGCGCGACCATCAAGGGGTTTGCCCCCGGCCAGAAGGTCTTCAACCGCTACACGCTGAAGAAAATCCTGGGCCGCGGCGGCATGGGCGTGGTGTGGCTGGCGCGGGACGAGGAACTGGAGCGCGAGGTGGCGCTGAAATTCCTGCCGGAAATCGTGGCGCTCGATCCCGAGGCGATGGCCGACCTCAAGCGGGAGACCCGCCGCAACCTCGACCTCACGCACCCGCATATCGTCCGCATCTACGATTTTGTCTCCGACAATCGCACGGCGGCCATCTCGATGGAGTATGTGGACGGAGCCACGTTGTCCGCACTGAAACTGGAGCGGCCCGGCCGGGTGTTCACCATTGCCGAGCTGACCGTCTGGCTCGAACAGCTTTGCACCGCGCTGACGTATGCGCACACCAAGGCGAAAATCGTCCACCGCGATCTGAAGCCGGCCAATCTCATGATCACCCGGAACGGCGACCTGAAGATCACGGATTTCGGGATCGCGCGGGGCATTTCCGACAGCGTGAGCCGCGTGAGCGCCCAGCTGGCCGGCAGCAGCGGCACGCCGGTTTACATGTCGCCGCAGCAGATGATGGGCGAGCGCGCGGCGGTGACGGATGACATTTACGCGATCGGTGCGACCCTTTACGAACTGCTGACGGGCAAGCCGCCGTTCCATTCCGGCAACATCATCATGCAGGTGCAGGCGAAAGTGCCGCCGAGCCTGGCGGAGCGCCGGGCCGAGTTGGGTGTGACAGGCGAGGTGATTCCCGCGCCTTGGGAGCGGACGATTGCCTCCTGCCTCGCCAAGGAGGCGGCGGAGCGGCCGCCGAGCACCTTGGAATTGCTGGGCCGTTTGAAAGGCGATGCGGCGAAACCGGCCGCGCCGGCCGTGACCCCGGCGGCGCCACCGCCGATCGCCCCGCGGGTGGCAGCACCGCCGCCTTTGCCGACAGCGTCGCCGGCGGATGCGGCCACGAAAATCAGCGGTGTGCGGCGTTGGCTGCTGGCGCCACTGCTGGCGGGTTTGTTGCCGGCCGTAGCCTGCGCGGCGTTCATGATGGGCTGGCGGGCTTTGGGCTATGCCTACGGCGAGGAGCTGCTCCAGGTCGGGCTAGTGATATTTCTGGTCATGGTGCCGGTCATGGCGCTGGCGGCCATGGCGTTGCTGGGTCTCTGGCGGCTATGCGGCGGGAAGACCCAGCCGCTTTTGATCGGGATCGGAGCTGGATGCGGCGGGCTTTTTGCCGCTGGCGTCGTCCTGTATCTGGCCAATGACCGGGTGGCGGCTTTTACCTTGGAGCGGGTCGGTTGGACGCTCTTCTTCGGAGAAGTGGCCATGGCCTTCGGCGGGGGCATCGTGGTCGGCGCCTGTTCCGCCTACCTGTTGCGCTGGCTCGCCTACGGCGCGGCGGTCGGTCGCGGTCTGATCTCTTTTGGTATGGCGGCGGCCGGACTTTTCACCGGTGCGTTTCTCTTCGGCTACATTCTGCCTCCACGGTTTGAAGCCACCTACAGCGGCGAAAATGACCGGCAATATCGGATTTGGGAGGCCATGGACCGCGAACGCCGCGAAGCGGAGGAAGCCAGGGCCAAGGCTGAAGCCGCGGCCTTGGCGCAGAAGCGCGCCCAGGATGAAGCGGCCCAGCGTGCCCTGCGTGAGCAGCAGGCGGTGGGGTTGATCCGCGAAGCCTACCGGATGGTATTCGACCGCGCCCCCGATGCGCAGACGGTTGCACGCTACACCGCGCTGATGATCCAGAATCCGAACTGGGATGCCGCCCGGCTGCGCAAGGAGCTTCGCTCCAGCCCCGAGGGACTGAAGGGCGGCCGGTTGCTCGTGCCGGAGGAGTTTTCCACGATCAGGGCTGCCGTGGACGCGGCCGTGGCGGGCAACGTCGTGCACGTGGCCCCCGGGATCTACCGCGAAAGCGTTTACATCAACAAGGCGGTGAGCCTGATCGGCGCCGGGCGCGATCGCGTGACCATCGAGGTGGCGCCCAACCAGAATGCGCTCAATGTGTCCAAGGTCAGCGGCATCACGGTCAGCGGCTTTACTTTCCGCCACAACGCGACCGCCGACACCGAGACCCGCAGCTTTGTGGTGAGCATCACGGAGGGCAGTCTCGTCTTTGAGGACAACGCCGTGCTCGACGGCAACGGCGACGGGCTCAACCTCAAGGACGGCGGCTTTGCGACCGTCCGCCGGAACATCATCCGCAACCACCGGTGGACGGGGCTCTCGCTGTTTGCCAACGCCTCCGGCCGGATTGAAGACAACCTGATCGAGCGCAACCAGACCGGCATCCATATCCGCGCGGTCTTGGGACGCACCGAAATCATCGGCAACGATCTGCGCGGCAACCAGCGCAACGGCATCTGGGTCGGCGAGGGCGACAACGTCACGCTCAACAACAACCGCGTCACCGGCAACGGCACCGTGGGCGAGCGCTACGGCGGCATCGGCATCGGCAAGGGCCGGCCCACGCTCAACGGCAATGTCGCCTTCGACAACATCGGCACCGGCATCTGGTGGAACGCGGCCGCGCAGCCCAACATCGGCCGGGGCAACATGAGCGACGGCAAAGACCTCACGGCACCCTGAACGGAGGCTCAGCTGATGGACGATCTTGATTTAGGCGCGACGATCCGCGGGCTCAGCCCGGGACAAAAAATCTGCAACCGCTACACGCTGGAGAAAATTCTGGGCCGGGGCGGCATGGGCGTGGTCTGGCGGGCGCGGGACGAGTCGCTGGAGCAACATGTGGCGATCAAGATGCTGCCGGAGATCGTGGCCGCCGATCCCTCGGCGGTGCGGGATTTGAAACGCGAGACGCGGCGCAGCCAGCAGCTCAGCCATCCGCATATCCTGCGCATCTACGATTTCATCGAGTCGGACCGCGTCTGCGGCATCACCATGGAGCTGGTTGAGGGCGGCACGCTGACGGCGCGGCGGCTCGAGCAGCCGCAGGAGGCCTTCGACGTTGACGCACTGAGCGGATGGCTGCGGCAGATCGGCGAGGCGCTCACGTATGCGCACGAGAAGGCGCACATCGTGCATCGCGACCTGAAGCCGGCCAACATCATGCTGACGCAGGACGGCGAGGTGAAGATCGCCGACTTTGGCATCTCGGCCAGTGTCACCGATTCCGTGTCGAGGGTCTCGCAGCAGGCCGGCAGCAGCGGCACGCCGGTCTATATGTCGCCGCAGCAGATGATGGGCGAACCGCCGGCAGTGACCGATGACATCTATGCCCTGGGGGCGACGCTTTACGAACTGCTCACCGGCAAGCCGCCGTTTTATTCCGGCAACATCATCATGCAGGTGCAGGGCAAGGTGCCGCCGACGATCGCGGCCCGCCGGGCCGCGCTGGGTCTGGGCGACCTCGGTGAGGTGCCAGCGGTCTGGGAGGAAACGATCGCGGCCTGTCTGGCCAAAGAACCCAAGGCCCGGCCGCAAAGTGTGCGGGAGGTGGTGAACAGATTGACCGGCGGCGGGGCCGGTGACACGCGGCCTGTCGAGAGACCGGTGCAGCCCGCGCCGGCTGCCGCACCTCCGCCGGTTTCGCCCGCGCCCGCGAGGGTTGCGCCCTCCAGAAAAATTCCGGTGCGGACGCTCACCGCAGTTTCGTTGCTGTTGGCGGGTGTGCTCTGTCTCGGAATTTTTTTGCGCGAGCAAAGCCGCCTCCGGGCGCTGACCGCGCGGATCGAGGCATTTGATCCGATGTCTGCCAGCGAGGAAGTGAGGAATGTATTGGGGAAAGATGTGCAGGCGTTTCGCGAGGACGCGTGGTTTGCTTCGGGCAATGAGATGCTCGCGCTTTACGAGCAAAAGGCCACGGATTGGTTCAACACGCGGCAGGCGGAGAAAACGCTTCGCGAGCTGGTTGCCAGGGCCATGGCGGCCGTTGAGTCCGGGGACGCCGCTCTGGCGCAGCAATGGCTCGATACCGCCAAGCCCTACACGGCCACCGTTTCTCTGCCGGAACTGGCGGTCGTGCAGCGGAAGCTGGCCGATCTGCAGGCCACCACCCGACAGCGCGATCTGTTGGTCCGGGCGGTGGAACAGGCGAAGGCCGGACAATGGCGGGAGGCCGGTGAGGCTTTTGCCACCGCCATGAATTTCGGTGACAGCGACGCGATCACGGCGACCCTGCGGGAGCTTGATGCGATCGTTGCCAAAGTTGCGAGCGATGCCGTGGGGCGGGGCTATCGCGATCGCGCGGATCCCGCCATTGCGCTGATCACGAACCTGCACCGGCAGGCCGGGGTCGCCCTGCCCAAAGAATTGCAATTTTTGGCCACGCAGCTGGCGGCAATGCCGCCGGTGGTGCGTGTGCCGGTGCATGAGCCGACCCTCGCCGCGGCTTTGAAGTCCGCCAAGCCCGGCAGCATCATTCTTTTGACGCCGGGCATCTACCGGGAAGCGGGGTTGGTCGTCACCCAGCAGGTATCAATCCATGGCGACGGCGCTCCCGGTGCGGTCACGCTGCGCCAGGACGGTGACGAGCCCAATGTATCCCTGATCAGCATCAATACCGGGGGCGTCCAGCTCCATAATCTCACCTTGGAGCAGACCGGAAAGGATGCCCGGGACAGGCGCCATTCATTGATTACGATCGCAACCTACAGCAACCGCCAGCTTCCGGTAATGCTGACGGAGCTGCGATTGCGTGGGGCAGTCGGAAATGCTGTTTGGGTGACGAATGGCTCCACGGTGTCGCTGGATCGTGTGGCCATTGCCGACAGCGGTTGGAACGGCGTGGGCATCGACGGTGCGGGCACCACCGCGAGCCTGAAAAATGTGTCGGTCACCGGCTCTGGAAATAGTGGGGTTTGGCTGCGCCAGCCTGCGATTTTACGGGCCGGCAGCTGCCAGTTTCGAGGCGCTGGACTCCACGGAATCACGGCGGAGGCCGGCACCACGGTTGAGGTGGAGAATTGCATCGCCGCGGACAACAAAGGCCAGGGTTTCCAGGTTGACGGTGACGACGCCAAGGTGCGGCTTATTGGCAACCAGGCTACGGGCAACGGCACCGGCTTTTATCTGACCGCCAGTCTCCATGCGGAATTGCGCAACAACCTGGCCAAAAACAACCGTAGCAAAGGTTATTACCTGTCGGGCAAGTCGCTCCGTGTGGATTTTCAAGACAACACGGCGGAATCCAACCAAGGAGTGGGGTTTGAACTTAGAACCTCGCTCGGCGCCGTCATTGATGGGGCCAAGATTCTCAACAATCGTTCCGAAGGCATTCAGCTGAACGGCCATTCGGACGTCCGCCCGACCCATACGCTGCGCAACTCCACGGTGAGCGGCAACGGGCACTACGGTGTCTGGGTGGAAAGCAGCTTTTTCCGCGAGTCGGGCAACTCGGTTCACGGCAACCTGCCGGGAAACTACAACATCGGCTTCAAAGCCGAGCGCCGCTGAACAGTCCGATGGCAACTGCGTGACTCCCATGGACGACCTCGATCTAGGCGCGACCATCAAGGGCTTCATGCCCGGGCAGAAGTTGTTCGGGCGCTACACCCTGGAAAAAATCCTGGGCCGCGGTGGGATGGGCGTGGTGTGGCTGGCGCGGGACGAAGAGCTGGAGCGCGAGGTGGCGCTGAAGTTCCTGCCGGAGGTGATCATGGGTGACCGCGGGGCGTTGGAGGAGCTGAAGCGGGAAACCCGGCGCAACCTGGCGCTGACGCATCCGCACATCGTGCGGATCCATGATTTTGTGCAGGACGCGAGGACGGCGGCGATCTCGATGGAATATGTCGAGGGAGACACGCTGGCGAACCTGCGGCTGGAACAGCCGGAGCAGCACTTCGAAGCGGAGGCCCTGCGACGGTGGGTGGCCCAGCTGGGCGAAGCGCTCAGTTACGCGCACGAGAAGGCGAAGGTGGTGCACCGGGACTTGAAGCCGGCGAACCTGATGGTGGATGCGCACGGGGACCTGAAGGTGACGGACTTCGGGATCGCGCGGAGCCTGTCGGACAGCGTGTCGCGGGTGTCGCAGCAGGGCGGCTCGTCGGGAACGCCGGTATACATGAGTCCGCAGCAGATGATGGGGGAGAAGGCAGCGGCGGCCGACGACATCTATGCGCTGGGGGCGACGCTCTACGAGCTGCTGACGGGCAAGCCGCCGTTTTATTCGGGCAACGTGTTCATGCAGGTGCAGCAGAAAGTGCCGCCGACGATCGCGGCACGGCGGGAGGAGCTGGAAGTGAAAGGCGGGTCGGTGCCGGCGGCGTGGGAGGAGACGATCGCGGCGTGTTTGGCCAAGGAACCGAAAGACCGTCCGGCAAACATCCGCGCAGTGGTGGCGAGGCTGGAGGGATCCAGTCAGGCCACCCAAGGCGGGGTTGCTGCACCCGCAAAGGCCCAGGCCGGCGGGAAGGTCGGAACGGGGGCGGCCACCCCGGTGGCAATGCCGGGCAAATCCAAGGCCCGATGGTTGGCCGCGGTCATTGTTGGCCTCGGCGTGCTGATTCCGGCGGGTTACTATTTTGGCATTCACCAGCCGGAGCAGGAACGCCTCGCGCTGGAGGAGGCCCGGCGCCTTGAGACCGTGCGCTTGGAAAGCGAGCGTTTGGAACACGAGCGGAACGAAGCAAAGGCAAAGGCCGAACGTGAGCGGATTGCGGCCGAACAGGAAGCCGAGCGCCAGCGACTTGCTGCCGAGCGGGAGCGTGAGCGCGAGGCCGCGATGGCGGCGCATCCCTGGCGGGTGATCGAGCTGTATCTGCGGGAGGGCCGGACGCTTTGGGAGGTGCCGGCGATTGCCGAAGCCGGCGCAGTGGCGGCAGCGTTACGCGAATATGAACAGGCCAAGGCCACGCTGACCCGGCTCCCGGAGCGCTACCGCAGCAAGCATCCGCGGATCATCGAGGCCGTGGCCGCGGTTGAGGATGCCGGCCGGGCCATGTGGGCCGCCGCCCGCGACGCAGCCGACCGGCAACGCCTGGATTACGGGCTGAAGTTCAATCAGGGGCAGGCGCCGGGGTGGGAAGGTCTGGCGCTGGTCGGTCCTGAAAACTGGTTGGCGGATTTCCGGCAGCAGCTGGCGCAGATGGACGAGGTGGTTTCCGGTGTGGCCGACCAGCCGAAAATTCCCGCGGTCGGGTCGCCATGGACCATGCCCGATTTGGTGCTGCGGCTGATGCCTGTCCCCGCCGGCACCTTTCTGATGGGCAGCGCACAGGGCGGAGACAACAACGAGCGTCCGCTCACCCGCGTGACGATTTCCCGTCCCTACTGGCTTGGGCAGACGGAAGTGACCCAGGCGCAATGGCACATGCTCATGGGGAGCGACCCCGCCGGATTTCCCGGCGACCTGCGGCCGGTGGAAACGGTGAGCTGGAAGGATGCCATGGAGTTTTGCCAAAGCCTGACCGCACGGGAGCGTGCCGCCGGCCGACTGCCGGAAGGCTATGTCTACACGCTGCCGACCGAGGCGCAGTGGGAATATGCCGCCCGGGCGGGCACGACAGGCGACCACGCAGGAAACCTGGAGGCGATGGCCTGGCATTCGGGCAACAGCGGCGGCAGCACGCAGCCGGTGGGGCTGAAGGAACCCAATGCCTGGGGTCTGCATGACATGCATGGCAACGTGTGGGAGCATTGCCTCGACCGGTTTGGTCCCTACCCGGGTGGAAGCGTGACGGATCCGACCGGGCCCGGTGAGAGCGACGTTGACGATTCGATGCGGGTCGTCCGGGGCGGCAGTTGGCAAACCCCGGGAACGCATGCCCGTTCCGCCCATCGCTTTCTGGGTGAAATGGACGCCAGTGCGCGCTCTATCGGTTTCCGGGTGGCACTGGCTCCGATCATGGCCACATCCACGGCAGAAGCCGAGGCAAAGCGATCGTCGGAAGCAGCGATCCAAGCCGCTTTGGCTGCGACCGGTTTGGTGGAAACCCGTCGTGAGGAGCCCGCCGCACAGCCGACGGGCTCGGCCAAGTTGATCTTTTTCCGACCGGCCAAATTTGGCAGTGCGCTCGCTGGCCTGAGAATCGACCAAATTCCCGAGGGCCGCATCGGTGATCTGGGTAACGGCTCGTGGTTCGAACGCGAGGTGCCTGCCGGGCCCATGAAATTGCGCGTCACCCACACGCTGATGCGCGACAAAGCCGAGGTGGAATTTGTATTTCAGGCCGGACGAACCTACTACATCCGGTGCCTGCCCGAAGGCAGCATGTCCACCATGCCCGAGATAAGTTTGGTGGGCGAAATCGACGGGCAGCACGCCGTCGCCCGATTGAAGAAAAAAAGCTGATGGCTTCTTCCATGGAAAATCCTGTCCGATCCCGCCTGCAATGGGCCGCCCTGAGCGACCAGGGGCGGCGCCGCAAGAACAACGAGGACGCCTGGGGCGCATGGTCGCTGGGCGAGGTGCTGGCCCGCATGCCCGAGGATCCCCGCATCTGGCCGGCGCACGGTTTTCTGCTGCTCGTCAGCGACGGCATGGGCGGAGCGAAGGCGGGCGAGGTGGCCAGCCGGTTTTGCGCGGAGCAACTGGCCCGCGAACTGTTCAGCCGCCGGACCCAACCGGATCAGGCTGCGGCCTTGCGCGAGGCTTTTGTCGCGACCCACAATAAACTCATCGCCGAGGCGCAGGCCGATCCAACCAAGGACGGGATGGGGGCGACGTTGTCCGCGTTGTGGGTGATGGCCGACGGAACCTATCACTTTGGCCATGTGGGCGACAGCCGTATCCACCTCGGTGGTCCGGAAGGGTGGCAGCAGCTGACCGAGGACCAGAGTGTGGGCGCCGGCATGGTTCGCCGGGGGGAAATGAGTGCGGAGGATGTCACCCGGCTGCGTTATCGCTCCATGCTGGAGCAGGTTATGGGCGGAGAAGGTGTTCCGCTTGCGCCGCAGATTGGGAGCGGGCAATGGACGTCCGGGTTGATCGCAGGTATTTGTTCTGACGGACTTTACGGACCCTTGGGCGATGATTTGGGCCCGCTTTATCAGGAGGCTGCGGCCCGCCCGAGCCTCGATGAAGGGGTGGCTTGGCTCGTCGGGGAGGCCAATGAAGCGGGCGGGCCCGACAACATTACCGTGGTGCTGGCACGGTTCGTGCCGGAAGGGACGGCATGATGAACGACCTGACCAAGGATCAACCGGCCGGCTCGGATTGGGAAGGCTTCCTGCGGGCGCACAGCGCGCTGGGGCTGCCCGAGATCAACCTCACCGAGTTGAAGCCCGGCGACCGCCTCGTGGTGGAAACGCTGCACACCCGTTATGGGTTTGAATGGCAGGAGGGCGGTTCGATCAGGCTCACCACGAACCGCAGCGACCGGCCCCACGGCGTCGTGCGGATCCAGGGCTGCACCTTTGGCAAATCCAGCAGCATCAAACCGGGCATGCTTTTTTGCGGTGGCAATCTGGAGTATGTCTCCGAGAATGGTCGGATGCGGCATTTGACCACCGCCATCCGTTCGCTGGTGCTGTTGCGACGCAGCAGCTGACCCCTTTTCTATGGACGATCTCGATCTTGGCGCGACCATCAAGGGCTTCTCCCCCGGGCAGAAGGTTTTCAACCGTTTCACGCTGGAGCGCATCCTGGGGCGCGGCGGCATGGGCGTGGTGTGGCTCGCCCGCGACGAGGATCTGGAGCGCCAGGTTGCGCTCAAGTTTCTCCCCGAGATCGTGGCGCTCGACCGCGAGTCGGTGACCGAGCTCAAGCGCGAGACGCGGCGCAACCTCGAGCTGACGCACCCCCACATCGTGCGCATCTACGATTTTGTGCAGGACGCCCGCTCCGCGGCCATCTCGATGGAGTTCGTCAACGGCTCTTCGCTGTCCGGCCTCAAGGTGGACCGTCCCGGCGGCATTTTTTCAATGCCGGATGTGACCCGCTGGGCCGGCCAGCTCTGCGAGGCCCTGAGCTACGCGCATGGCACCGCGAAGGTCGTGCACCGCGACCTCAAGCCCGCCAACCTGATGATCACGACCGAGGGCGACCTGAAGATTACCGACTTCGGCATCGCCTGCAGCATCTCGGACAGCGTCTCGCGGGTTTCCAAGAACATGGATTCCTCGGGCACGCCGCTTTACATGTCGCCCCAGCAGATGATGGGCGACCGACCCACGGCCGCGGACGACATCTATTCGTTTGGCGCCACGGTTTACGAACTGCTGGCAGGCAAGCCTCCCTTTTATACCGGCAACATCATCCTGCAGGTGCAGAACAAACAGCCGCCGACCATGGCGGAGCGCCGGCAGGAGCTGCACCTGACGGACGGCGATCCCATTCCGGCGGAGTGGGAGACCGTCATTGCGGCCTGTCTGATGAAAGATCCGGCGGAGCGGCCGCCTTCGATCGCGGCGGTCGCGGAGCGGCTGAAACTGTCCGGTTCCTTCACCGCTTACACGCCCTCGGCTCCGCCGCCGCCGGTGCCGAAGGCGGCCGCTGCCCCGCAGCCGGCCGAGCCGCCTGCCGCTGCGCCCAAGCCCGCTCCGGCTCCCGTAGTCCCGTCCAAGCCCGTCAACCGGAAGGCCCTCTGGCTGGGCTTGGCCGCCGGCCTGCTTGTCATGGCCGGCCTTGGTTATTGGCTTGGCGACGTGCCAAACCGCTTCAAGGCCGGTCGGCAGATGGCCGAGGCCCAGAAAGCGCTGTTTGCGAGCGATTGGCAGACGGCGCTGTTGGCACTGCGCGAGGCGGTCAATCTTCGGCCCACCGATCTGGAATATCGCCGGGAATTTGACGAAGCGCAGCGCCGCTGGCTCGACATGGTGGAGAAGGAGATCGCCGGCGCGCCGGCGCGTGTCGCCTATGACCGGCTCACGGCCCGGGCGCCCGCGGCGGTGGCGTTGGTCGAACCCTATTCGGAAACCTTCCGCCGGCTGACGGATGAAACGACCCGCGCGGTGCGGGCCATCGTGCAGGCCGGGGTGGACGACTCGCTGGAGCTCGCGCAGCAAAACGATCACGTGGCGGCCTTGGCGCGGCTCGATGAAGTGCGCGGGCATGCTTCCGTGCTGCCCGGTTTCGCGGCGGCCGAGACCACGGTGCGCCGGAGCCGGGTGGTCCATGGCATCGAGTCGGCGCTGGCGCAGTCGGGCCAGCTGAAGTTCCCCGAGGCCTACGCCATGCTGGAATTGGTAAGCAATGACGCTTCGCTCGTCGGCAGCGATCATGCCCGTGCGCTCCAGCAGGTGCGGGAAGAGGAAGTGCAGGCCCGGCTGAACCAGGTGGGCAATCTCGCCCGGGCCAACCGGTTTGCCGAGGCGCAGATCGAGCTGGGCAACCTGCGCCAGAACGGAGTCCTGCTGCCGGCGGTCGAGGCGGTGGCCGCGGAAGTGAAAGCGCTGGCCGAAGATTTCAGCCTCAACCGGCTTTCCGCCGCCCTGGTGGCGGCGCAGGTGGAGGAGGCGGATGCCGCGCTGCAGGATTACGCGCGGTTCACCGATTCGACCTTCACGGTGACCGGGGCGGAACTCGTGGGCAGCCGGGACCTGGAGGCATTTTTGCAGGCCATCGAGCAATTGCGGATGCGGCCGGCCAGCGGCCAGCCGCGCGCCCATGGCCGCGATATCGCGCTCGTGGCCGCGGTGCGCACGCGCTTTGCCGACGGCGACGCCGTCACGCGATTCCTGCGCCGGGAATTCAGCGATTGGAGCGAGGTGGAGGAAAAGAAAGGCCGACCGGGACTGGCGCTGTATCTCGCGGCAGAGGCGCAGCGGGAAGGTGCCCCGGCAGACAATGCCCGGCTCAACCGGCTCAAGGCCGCGCTCGCCGCCGATGTGGGCCTGCGGCTGGCCTGGTCGCCCGACAATGTGGACACCCGGGCCGGCGGCCCCCTGCGCACGGACCCGCTCAATGCCGTGCGCACGGCGGTGGAGCGGCGTGTGACCCCGATCATGCGGACGGGCGGCACTCCCGGTGCCGGCGCACTGGCCGTGGCGCTCACACTTAGCGGTCCGACCGACACCGACCAGCCGACGCGGCAGCGCCGGAGTTCGCGCTATCAGAGCGGCACCCGCACGGTGGATAATCCGCGCTACGGCCAGCTACAGTCGCAGTTGGATTACGCCGAGGACGAGGTGCGCAACGCCCAGCGGAGTTTGAATGCCGTGCAGGCGGAAGCGCAACGGATGGCCAACCAGGCCAGCAGTTCCGGGGATCTTTCCTCGGCGCTGGCCGGCGCGCTGGCCGGCGGCATCGGAGTGGGGGTGGCCCAAAACACCCTCAACAAGGCCGTCAACAACCGGAACAACATTCGGAACAACCTGCGCAACACGCCGCGGACCCTGAGCGAGCCGACCTATGCGGATGAGCCCTATGATGTCATCACGCACAACGTCACTTACGCCGCCGACCTCACCGCCGTGCTGCAGGGCGTGCGCAATCCGGTGCGCTGGCGCGCCCAGTTTGCCCACCAGACCATCGAGGTGAACGGCAATTCCAGCCGCGGTGTCCCGGTGCAGACCCCGACCTATCCCGCGGCGGCCGACATCAACCGCCAGTTGGCGCAGCAGTTGGTCGAGCAGACCCGCGACCTTGGGGCCTTGGAGAAAGCCCTGGCCCTCGCCAGCTTCACGGTCGTGGCCGAACGCGGCCGGCAGGCCGGCCATGATGAGCCCGCCATCGCCGACGACCAGTGGGGGCTCGTGCAGCTCTGGCGTTCGATCAATGTCGAACCGGACAACGTGGCGAACATCGAGTCCGGAGTGCGCAGCGCGCTGGGGCTGCCCCGGCGCTGAGCCCCGGCCTCACAGCGGACGTTCGAAGGAATACTGGCCGGCCACCGGCACGAAGACATCGCCGCTGAAGGCGTAGTCGCCGATACCGACCATCGCGCCGGCATGACGGTTGACGTTGCCCAGCCGCCCGCCGGCCCGGGCGAGACTGGCCCAGAATTCGCCGTTTTCATCCAGCACCGGTGGTTCCGGTTCGCCCATGAACTGCGGGCCGGGCATGTTGCCTTGGCGGGCGTGATGCGCCTTGGCCGCCTTTTCCCGGGCGTCGAGGTTCACGGTGTAATCGATGACAATCGTCCGGCCGACGTATTGCTCCGGTCCCTTCCGGACTTCGCTGACCACGGCCACGATGGTGACACGCTGGATGCGGCCTTCGTCTCCCTTCGCCTCATGCACGATACGGGCGGTCTCGCGCAATTTGAACCGCTCGGAGGCGATGTTTTGGAAATTCGCGGGGTTGATGGCGGCAACGGCCGGCAGGACCGGCAGCAGGCAGAAGAGCAGGAGGAATCGGTTCATCGTCGGAAATTGGCAGGTTTCAGGCCAAGGCGAAGAGCTCATGGCGGCCTTCGAAGCCTTTGAGGACGTGCAGCCCGGTGGAGGTGGCCTTGGGCTTGGGCGCGGGCCAGGCGGCAAGAGCGGCCGGGGTGGCGGCGCAGCGTGCGCGGACGGAGCCCGCGACCTTTTCCATGCGGAAGAGGTAGTTCACGCCGCTGCCGAGCACCGACTCGATGCCGCCGGCCGCGGCGGCGCCCACCGTGATGCGGTCGTGGTGGACGACGAGCCGGAACGGCAGGTGGGCGGGATCCGACTGCAACTCACGCAGGGCCGCAAAGGCGGCGAAGAAACGGGCCGGCGGGAAGATGCGCACCGGCAGATACGCGAGAAAGCCGTCGCCAAGGTAAACCTGGATGTCGGCCTTCTGGGCGGCGAAGACCGCGGCGCACGCGGAGAGCCAGCCGCCGACACGGCGCGAGACCTCCTCGGGCGGATGACTTTGGGAAAACGGCGTGAAGCCCTCGATGTCGGCCAGCACCATCCAGGCCTCTTCCACGCGGATCGCCGGACGGGTGATCATCTGTGTGTCGCTCTCGCGCCGAGCTTTGGCCGGCACCCGCGGGGCACCGCCGCGGAAGGTGAGTTCGCTCCGACCGAGCAGGATGCGGTCGCCGTCGGCCAGTTGGGTGGGGCGCAGCAGCCGCCGGCCGTTGACATGCGTGCCGTTGGTGCTGCCGAGATCCACAATCCAGAATTCCCCGCCCGCCTGCGGATTGATCAGGGCATGGCGACGCGAACACTCGGTGTCGTTCAGCGCGACTTCGCAGGCGGAGCTGCGCCCGAGCGACACCGGCCGGTTGAGTCGGGTGCGGGTTTTGTCGGCGTGTTCGAGATAAGCGTCAGCCACGGCGGCATGAGCAAAAGCACTCCGTCCGGCCACGGCTAGCCTGAATATCCGGCCGGTCCCTCAGACCGCCGGAACCAATTCTCCGCGACCGCAATGGCGGCAAACATCAGCAGCAGGCTGAGCAACAGGCGCGGCAGGTCGGCGGTTTCGCCGAAGAAGAGCAGGGAGACGGCGACCGCCAGCGGGATTTTGGAGTTGTTGAACACCGCGAGCGTCCCGCTGTTCACCCGCGCGGCGCCGAGATTCCACCAGAAGAAACCGAGCCCGGAGGCGACGACACCCAGATAGACCATGATGCCCGCCTGCGTCCAATCGGGCCGGAAGCCGCTCCAGTCGGTCGTGAAAAGCGACACGACTGCGGTGGCACCGAGGGCGCCGGCATACAGCAACGCGAAGACTTCCCGCGGACTCGCGCCGTCCAAGCGGGCCTGTTCGCGCTTCCACGCCAGCTGGCCGGCGGCGAAGCAGAGATTGGACAGCTGCACGAGGAGAAAGCCGGCGACGAGATCGGCGCTCAGGGTCGCGCGCCAGAGCAGCACGCCCGCGCCGATCAGGGCGAGGCCCGCCGCGACGAGATGACGGGCCAGCCAGCGCTTTTCCTGCGCGGCATCGAACAACGCCACATAGACCGGCGTGAAGATGGTGAAGAGGGCCACTTCATAGGCCTGCAACAGGGCGAAGGCGCGGAGGTAGAGCACATACATCAGTCCGAACTGCACCGCCCCGATGACGGCCAGCCGCCAACGGGTCCGCGCCGTGGCGGCCGACCAGCGGAAAAACGGCAGAAAAACCAGCAGGGCGCACAGCAGCCGCAACGTTGCCACCGCGGTGGCATCCAGTCCCGTCAGCTGGCCCTTGATCAGCCCGAAGGAAAAGGCCCAGACCAGCGAGGTGAGAAGGAGGTAGGACACGGAAAATCAAAGCGCCGGCCGCAGCCATGCATCTCAGACGCGGAAGATGGCGCCGAGCTTTTTGCCCAGCAGCAGGCTCATGCCGACGATGGTCACGCCGAGGAAAACCATCGCCCAGACGCCGAGGGCGCTGGCGATGTATTTGCCGTCACCGAGCAGCTGGAACAGCTCCATGATGGCCTTGGTGATGGGATAGAAAATCTGCTTTTGGGCGAGGATGAGGGAATCGCTCACCTCCAGCATGGCGAAGGCAAAGGCCAGCAGGCCGCCGGCGATGAGGTTGGCGGCGATCAGCGGCAGGGTGACCTTGAACATGGACTTGAGCGGCGGGCACCCGAGGTTCTGGGCGGCCTCTTCCAGCGTTTCGCTGGTCTGCTGGAATCCGGCGGCGGCGGCGCGCACGACGTAGGGCAGGCGGCGGACGGAGTAGGCGATGATCAGCAGGATGGTGGGATCGTTGACCGGGTTGAGGAAATCGAAGAACTTTCCTTCCTGCGCCATGGCGAGATAGCCGAAGGCGAGGACGAGCCCCGGCACGGCCAGCGGCATCATGGCAAGGAAGTCGAGGATCTGCCGGCCGCGCAGCTTCGAGCGGACGACCACGTAGGCGATGGCGATGCCGAGCACGAGGTCGATGAGGGTGGAGATGCTGGCGAACTTCAGGCTGTTGGCGATGGCAGGGACCGTGAGGTCGTGGCCGAGGGCGATCTCAAAGTTGTCGAGGGTGTAGTTTTGCGGCAGCACGGTGCCATACCAATCGTTGGAGAAGGCCACGAGGATGACACCGGCGTGCGGCAGGATGGCGATGGTGATGACGCCGGCGAAGACCAGCGTGCAGAGCAGCCGACGGAAGAGGGGCAGCTCACGCGCGCCACCGGAGCTGGTGGCCTTGGCCATCATTGCATAGTGGCTGCGGCCGAAGATGCCCTTGCCGATGGCGTAGAGCGCGACGGAGCTGGCGAGCATCACGGCGACTAAGGCATAGGGGAAGGGATTGCCGCCGATGTCCTTCAGTCCGTAGAAAATCTGCACCGAGGTGACCTGCGCGTAGTCGAAGACCAGCGGGGTGCCGAGTTCGGTGAACGACCAGATGAAAACGATGGTGCCGCCGGCGAAGAGGCCGGAGTTGATGAGGGGCAGGGTGATTTTGCGGAAGCGGCGGAAGCCGGTGCAGCCGAGGTTCTGGGCGGCCTCCTCCATCGCGGGATCAATGTTGGCGAGGGCGGCGACGGCATTGAGGTAGATGATCGGGTAGAGCGACAGCGCCTGGATGACGGCCACGCCCCAAAACTGGTTGGCGGCGAACCAATCGAAGGTCCAGCCCTCGGGGCGCAGGCCGAGCTCGATGATGAGGCTGTTGAGGGCGCCGTATTGCCCGAAAATCTGCTTGATGCCGATGGCGCCCACGAAGGGCGGCAAAATCATCGGAATGAGAATCAGCGAGCCGAGGAAGGCCTTGCCGGGAAACAGGAAGCGGTCGGAGATGAAGGCGAGGGGCAGGGCGATGCAGAGGGCCAGGGTGGTGGTGGCGCAGGCGAGGAAGAATGAGTTCTTGAGTCCGCCGAGGTAAACCGGGTCCACCAGCAGCACGCCGAGGTAGGCAAGGGTGAAGTTGCCGTCCGCGTCGATGAAGCCGCCCTTGAGGATCTGGATGATGGGCCAGAGGAAAAACGCCGCGAAAAAACAGGCCGTGACGGCGAAGATGGCGCGCGCGAAGTTTTTCGACATCGGGCCGCAGTGTGGTTGCGCGGCGCACGGCCGGGCAAGGCGGAAATCGGCGGCGGGTGTCACGCGTTTGTGACGATTCGGATGCACACCGGGCTGCTTGCGCCGACGGCAACCTCAAGTCCGACGGCCGGTGGACCTACGGCTACGATGCGGAGAACCGGTTGGGCTGGATCCAGGCGAGCAGCGCGGCCGTGGCGGCCGGTTATCCGAACGAAGCCTACCACATTTTGCACGACTACCTCGGCCGGCGGGTGATCAAGCAGCCCTACCTGTGGAACGGCACGGGCT
Organism: Opitutaceae bacterium; assembly: GCA_026125215.1. Lineage (GTDB taxonomy): Bacteria > Verrucomicrobiota > Verrucomicrobiia > Opitutales > Opitutaceae > UBA2377. Next base: position 181 of record JAHCLN010000062.1, on the reverse strand, counting down.
GGGCGGGCAACGGCGCGCAGGAGCGCTACCTATACAACGGCTGGAACCTCATCGCGCGCTTGGACGACATGACGCTCACCAAGAGCATCTGCTGGGGGCTGGACCTGTCGGGCAGCATGGCCGGCGCCGGCGGCATCGGCGGGCTGCTGCTGGTGCGGGAGGGCGGCGAGTCTTACTTGCC
>JAHCLN010000061.1 GCA_026125215.1 Opitutaceae bacterium | reverse complement strand
TCCTCTTTGGCGACGAGGATGTGACGCGGCTCGCCCCGCACAAACGGAATACCGGCATGATGTTCCAGAGCTATGCGCTCTGGCCCCACATGAGCGTGGCGGAGAACGTCGCCTTCGGGCTCCACGAGCGAAAAGTGCCGAAGGAGGAAGTGAAGCAAAGGGTGGGCGAGGCGCTGGAATCGGTCCACATGTCGAAGTATGCCGACCGCCGGCCCAACCAGCTCTCGGGCGGCCAGCAACAGCGCGTGGCGCTGGCCCGCGCCTTGGTGATCCGCCCGCGCTGCCTGCTGCTCGACGAGCCGCTGTCGAATCTCGACGCCAAGCTGCGCCTCGAGATGCGCACGGAGATCCGCCGTGTGTGCAAGGAGTTCAAGCTGACGACGGTATATGTGACGCATGACCAGAAAGAGGCGCTTTCGATCTCCGACCGGATGGCAATTCTGGAGTTCGGCCACATCCTGCAGGTGGGCACGCCGCGTGAGGTTTACAAACGTCCGGCGCACAAGACGGTCGCCAACTTCATCGGCGAAACGGATTTCCTGCCCGGCAAAGTGCTGGGCACAGCCGGAGAATACACGACGGTTGAGACCGCGGTGGGCCGCTTCGACGGGCTGCTGGGCGACCCGGCGAAGGTTCCTGCGGTCGGCGCGGCGGTGACGGTGTCGATCCGGCCGGAGTGCTGGGAGCTGCACCGCAACGAGGAGAAGCGCAACGTCGTGCGCGGCCGCATCGGCGACTCCATCTACCTCGGCGAGGTGGCCCAGTATGAATTTGTGACCGGCAACGGCACCAAGTTAAAAATCTTCGAGCGCAATCCGCGTTTTGTGGACGGCTCCTCCCGGGGAGAACTCTACGCCACGGTCCAGCCGGAGGACGTGGTGGTGCTGACGGACTGAGCGCGTCATGCTCAAGCGGGCGATCATCATCCTGACCCTCGTCGCGACGGTGGCGCTGCCCTTCATCCTGCGCCCCAAGCAGGCGGCGGTCGGCCGCGCCGACGACACGCTGGTCATCATCACGCCGCACAACGAGGCCATCCGGCACGAATACGGCGTGGGCTTCCGCCGCTGGTATCAGCAGCGCACGGGGCGCACGGTGTTCATCGACTGGCGCGTGATCGGCGGCACCAGCGAGATCGCGCGTTTTCTCGAGTCGGAATACATCGCCTCTTTCCAAAACCACTGGATGCGCCGGCTCGGCCGGCCGTGGAGCATGGAGGTGCAGGCGGCATTTACCAACCACCGGCTGGCGGCGGATGCGCCGGCCGTCGCGCGGGAGGCGCGGGAGGAGTTTTTGCGCTCCGAGGTGGGCTGCGGCATCGACCTCTTTTTCGGCGGCGGCAGTTTCGACTTCATCCGCCAGGCGCAGGCGGGCCGGCTGGTGCCGTCGCGCATTCTCCGCGAGCGACCGGAGTGGTTTGCGGACGATGTGATCCCGGAGACCTACGCCGGCGAGCAGTATTGGGACCGCGAGGCCCGCTGGTTTGGCAACGTCATCAGCAACTACGGCATCCTTTACAACAAGGACGCCCTGCGCCGGCTTGGCATCGACCGTCCGCCGGAAACCTGGCGGGCGTTGACCGATCCCCGGTTGATCGGCGAGGTCGCCGTGGCCGACCCGACCAAGAGCAGTTCAATTGCCAAGGCCTTCGAGAACCTTATCCAACAGGAGATGCAGGCGCGGCTGCTCGCCTTGCAGGCGCAACCGGAGGGACGTTCCGCCAACGAAATTGAGACCCTGGCGATCCGCGAGGGTTGGATCAAGGGTCTGCAGGTGCTGCAACTCATCGGAGCGAACGCGCGCTATTTTACCGATTCCTCCCAGAAACCGCCGATCGACGTTTCGCAGGGGAATTCCGCCGTCGGCATTTGCATCGATTTTTACGGGCGCTATCAGGCGGAGGCCGTGCGTCGGCGCGGCAACCTGGGACGGCTCGAGTTTGTGACCCCGCGTGGCGGCACCGTGAGCTCGGTGGACCCGGTCGCCATTTTGCGGGGCGCGCCGAACCGCGAGGTCGCCGAGGCTTTCGTCGAATACGCGCTTTCGATGGAGGGCCAGTTGCTCTGGAACTTCAAGGTGGGCGTCCCCGGCGGTCCGGAGCGTTTCGCCCTTCGGCGACTGCCCGTGCGGCGGGATTTTTACACCAACGAGGAGTGGAAGGATCTGCGTTCCGATCCCGAGGTGCAGCCTTTCGCGGAGGAAGACCAGCTCATCTATCACCCGGCATGGACCGGCGGCATCTTCCGGGAGATGGCTTTTATCATCCGCGTGATGTGTCTGGACACCCATCCCGAGCTGGTGCGGGCCTGGCGGGCCGTGATCGCCGCCGGTCGGCCGCCCGAGGCGATGGCCACGTTGCAGAACGTGGAGGCGGTCGGTTATGACGCCGCTTTTGGCCGGGTGAAGCAGGCGCTGACGTCAAAAAACAAGGTGGATGAGATCCGGCTGGCAAACGAACTGGGTGCGGCTTTCCGCGCGCAATACCGCCGCGCCGAGGAACTCGCCCGGGCGGGCCGTTGAGGCGGATTCAGCCCAAGGCTTTCACGGTCGCGGCGTAAGCCGCCTGGTCGGGCGCCCGGAAAAACGAAGTGCCGGCCACAAAGGTATCGGCCCCGGCCTGATGGCAGTCGGGTAGGTTGTGGAGATCGATGCCGCCATCCACTTCCAGTCGCCAGGCGTAGCCGTGTTCGCGGCGCCAAGCCGCCAGTTGCCGCAGCTTCGGCAGCATGGCGGGGCGGAAGGCTTGTCCGCCAAATCCCGGCTGGACGGTCATTACCAAGACGAGATCAACCCGGTCCAGCAGCTGGGCGACGGCGTCGGCGGGGGTGTCGGGATTGAGCACGATCCCGGCTTGGCAGCCGAGCTGGCGGATGCGGGCCAAGGTGTCGGCGTGATCATAGTCGGGCTCGATGTGAATGCTGATGAGATTGGCCCCGGCTTTGGCGAAAGGCTCGATGTAGCGCTGCGGTTCGGCCAGCATCAGATGGGTGTCGAAGAAAAGCGTGCTGCCGGCCCGGCGGAGCGCCGCCAGGGTTTCCGGCCCAAAGGTCAGGTTGGGCACGAAATGACCGTCCATGATGTCCAGATGCAGCCAGGAAAGGCCGAGCCGGGCCACCTGGGCGGCGCTGGCGGCGAGGTTGGCGTGGTCACCGGCCAGCAGGGAGGGAGCGAGGATCGGGGCGGGCATGGTAAAAGCTACCAGACATCAAGTGCGGCGCGGCGGGCCTTTTCCGCCAAATCCTCCGCGAGGAGGGGCAGGAGCTGGTATTCGGCCTGCACCTGGCCGCTGTCGGTAAACAGCTGACGTTTGGCCGTGAGCGGCCGGCGGACGAACAGGTCTGTGCCAGTTCGGTTGTCGCGGAGGGTTGCCTCGGCGGAGAGGGTCACATCGAACTTGCGCGCGAGGCCGGTGTCGCCGGGACGCACGGTCGCGACTTCCCGGTCATAGCCGGTGAGAACCACGGTGAGCACGGCATCGGCCTCGGTGGCATGGACGAGCTGCACGCGGCCGTCGCGGAGGAAAGCCTCGCGCAGCATGGAGCTGACAACCGGCTGGGCCTGCGGGATCAGCGCGCGTGCCTCCACCGGTGCGACATGGAGGGTGGCAAAGGCCGGGGCGGCGCCGGTGCCCAGACGGTAATGCGTGCAGCCGGAAGCCCCGGCAAACAGGGCGGTGGCGAGGGCGAACAGCAGCGGGCGCGCAATCATGGGGCGAAGGTCATCCCAAGATGCGGCGGGGCGCCGCGGTTAGAAGAAGAAAAAGCGCTTTTTCTGCGGTGCGACGGCCGGAGCATCGGCTTCGGTGTCTTCGGCCGCGGGTTTGATGGCGGCGGCCTTTTGCTCCACGGCCGCCAGGCGCTCGCGCGCGAGCTGCGCCACGGGGGAATCGGGGTTCACCGTAATGGCCTCGTTGTAGAACACCCGGGCGGCGGTGTAGTTGTCCCGCTTGTAAAAATAAAAATCGGCCATCTTGATCTTGCTCTCGGCCAGCATCGTGCGCATCGCCTGCAGGCCGCGTTCCGACTCCCCGATGCTCGGGTCGTTCGGGAAAAGGATCATGAAATCCTGGAAATAGGTGATGGCTTCCTTGGTCGAGGCCTGATCGTAGTAGGGGCCTTGGACCAGAGAGGCGTGGGTCTCGGCGAGTTTCAGGTAGGCATCGGGAGCCAGGAGGCTCTGCGGGTAGGTGTTGATCATCCGGTCCAGTGCGTAGATCGCTTCCTCGCTTTGGCCGAGACGCTGGTGTCCGCGGGCGATGTTCATCAGTGCCAGCGGGGCGTAGTCGCTGAAGGGCGCGTTGAAGAGAATGATCTCGAAGAACTCGATGCTGCGGTTGCGCTGGGTAAAGGTGGGAAACCAGCCCCAGGTCCGGCTGCGGGCGCCATCGAGCAACATGCTGGCGATGCGGTATTGTTCGCCGATGATCTCGTTGAACCGCTTGGTGTTCGGATACCGGTTGATGACCTCCTGGAAGGAATTGAAGGCCTTGGCGTGCTGCTGGCGCCGCAGGTAGAGCTGGCCGTTGCGGTAAAGGGCCTCCGGAGCGTAGATGGAATTGTTGTAGCGCCTGGCGACCTGGCTGTAGAGCTTGATGGCTCCGGTGATATCGCCGCGGTTTTCGCGGTTGCGGGCCCGGTTCATCAGGTCGAGTGCCGTGCGGCCTTCGACTCCGACCAAGCCGGCCAAGGCACCGCCTTCGACGCGCCAGCCGGTGTCGGGGTTCCAGACCAGCTCCGCTGCGAGGCGGGAGGCACCGAGGGAGCAGAATACGGCAAGGACGAGGAGGCAGGACAGGCGCCGAAAGAGCGGAAAAGACATGGGCAGATGGATCACCAGCGAATCAGGGCGGAACCGTAGGTCAAGCCCGCCCCAAATGCGACGAGCAGCAGCAGATCGCCGGGCTTGATGCGGCCGGCTTTGCGGGCTTCATCGAGCGCAATCGGCACGGAGGCGGCGGACGTGTTGCCGAAACGGTCCACGTTCACGACAAAGCGATCCAGCGGCAGCTCCAGGTATTCGGAGACGGCCTCGATGATGCGAAGATTGGCCTGATGCGGGATCACGAGGGAAATCTGATCAGCGCGCAGGTGATGTTGTTCCAAAATATCCCGGGCGGTCTCGTCCATGGCGCGCACCGCGAGTTTGAAGACTTCCTTGCCCTTCATCTTCATGAAGTGTTCGCCGGCGGCGATGGACTCCGGTGTGGCGGGGTTGTCGCTGCCGCCTTTGGGGATGTTGAGCAGGTCCACGCTGTCGCCGTAGGCGCCGAGCCGGGCGCCGATCACCCCGCGGCCGGGCTCATCCGAACCGCCCAGCACCACGGCACCCGCGCCGTCGCCGAAGAGGACGCAGGTGGTGCGCTCCTTCCAGTCCACGATGGCCGAGAGTTTGTCGGCCCCGATGACAAGGGCGCGCCGGTAGCGGCCCGAGCCGATCATCGCGCTGGCGGTGTCGAGCGAGTAGATGAAGCCGGAACAGGCGGCGTTCAGGTCGAAGCAGGCGGCGTGGGTGGGGATGCCAAGCTTGTGCTGGATGATGCAGGCACAGGCCGGGAGGGGCAGGTCGGGAGTGACGGTCGCGACGATGAGCAGGTCGATGTCGGCGGCGGTGAGACCGGCGTCGGCGAGCGCCGCGCGACCGGCGGCCACGGCCATGTCGGACGTGCTTTCCCCCGGTGCGGCGATGCGGCGCTCGCGGATGCCGCTGCGGGTGCGGATCCATTCGTCGGAAGTCTCGACGGTCTTGGCCAGTTCGTCGTTGGTCAGGATACGGGCGGGGGCGTAGTGGCCGGTGCCGAGAATGACGGTGGATTTGGATGCCATGGAACGAAAGGGGGTGGGTCAGTTGGCGGCCGGCTGGACCAGCAGTTCGTTGATCCGGGCGATATCGGCCTCGATGCGGTGGTTGAGGTCGGCGCGGATGATTTCATGGGCCGCGCGGATGGCGCTGGCGATGGCGTGGCGGTTGCTCGAACCGTGGGCCTTGAGGATGTTGCCGCGCAGGCCGAGGAGCGGGGCTCCACCGTAGCGCTCCGGGTTGACCCGTTCCTTCATGGCTTTGAAGGCGCCGCTGGAGAGGGCGGCGCCGGCCATCCTCAGCGGGTTGGCGCGGAGCTCTTCCTTGAGCATGCCGGTGAAAAAACTGACGAGCGACTCCCAGCTCTTGAGCATGATGTTGCCCACAAAGCCGTCGCAGACGACGACATCCACGTGCTCGGCAAATACCTGAAAGCCCTCAATCGGGCCGGCGTAATTGACGATGCCGTTGGCCCGTTTGAGTAGTTCGTGGGTTTCGGTGGTCAGGGCATTGCCCTTGCCCTCCTCGGTGCCGATGGTCATCAGCCCGATTTTCGGGGCGGCGATGCCCAACATGACCCGGGCATAATGGCTGCCGAGCAGGGCGTTGTGCAGCAGGTGTTCGGGCTTGGCCTCGGGGTTGGCGCCGGCGTCGATGAGGACGAAATGGCCGCCGGCCCGTGGGACGATCGCGGCGAGGGCGGGCCGGGCGATTCCCTCCATGGTGCGGAGTTTGATCGTGCCGCCGGCCATCAGGGCACCGGTGTTGCCACAGCTGACCACGACGCTGGCCTGGCCGTCTTTTACCAGTTCGATGGCGCGCACCATCGAAGAATCTTTCTTCTTTTTCAGGCCGGCGAGGGGCTTGTCCTCCATCGTGATGACTTCGGAGGCATGATGCACGGCGATTTGCGGGCTCGCGGCCAGGCCGGCTTTGGCCAACAGGGGACGAAGCACGGCCTCATCGCCCACGAGGGTGACCGGGGCGAGTTCCGGGTCTTTTGCCAGTGCCAGCTGGACGGCGGCCACGACCTCGGACGGACCAAGGTCGCCGCCCATCGCATCTACCGCGATCCGCTCGGATGCGCCGGGGGTGTTAACCATCGCGGGGATGGCCAAGTGATTGCTGACGCGAGGTTCAGACCTCGACGTTGATGACCTGACGGCCGCGATACATGCCGTTCTTCGGATTCACGCGGTGCGGACGGAAGAGGCTGCCATCCGTGGGATCGACGGCGAACTCAGGAGCCTTGAAAGCGTTGGCGGCGCGGCGGTTGGCGCTGCGGCGTTTGGACTGCTTGCGTTTCGGATTAGCCATGGGAGTGGATTTTGTAAGTGGGTGACGTGGATTAAAAACGCCAACGACGGTGATGAAAGGGTTGGGAGTAAAGGGTCGCGAACAGGTGCGTCAAGCGCTTAACCGCCAGGGTATTTTAGAGGTAAAAAACCCCGGCCAAGGCCGCGGCCAGGACCAGACGGTAAACCGCAAATGCGCCCAAGCCCTGGCGGGAGAGGAAGGCGACGAGGAACTTGACCGCTACGGCGGCCGAGATCGCCGCCACCAGGATACCGAGAAGCACGTTGCCCCAGCCAAAGACCTCGATCATGGCCGGGCCGGAGCGCCAGCTTTTCAGCACGGCGGCGCCGGCCAGCACCGGCAGGCCGACGAGAAAGCTGAACTCCGCGGCCCGGGCCGGGCTTAGGCCGGCAAAGTAACCGCCCACAATGGTCACCATGGAACGGCTCATTCCGGGCCAGAGCGCCAGACATTGGATGAATCCGATCGCAAGCGCCTGGGTGGCGTAAAGATCGGCAGGATCGCGGACTTCCCGGCCGATCCCGGTTAGGCGCCGCCGCCGGTATTCGGCATAGAGCATAAGCAGCGAACCAAAGATGAGCGCGAGAATCACCGTGCCGATGGAGAAAAGATGGCGTTCGATCCAACTGCTGGCCAGCAGGCCAACCACGGCGACCGGCACAAAAGCGCAGAGCAGGTTCCGGAAGAGCCGGAGTCCGGCGCTGTCCCGGCCGAGCAATCCACGCAGCATGTGCCGCACCTGGCCGGAGTAGAGCAGCAGGACGGCAAGGATGGCGCCGACCTGGATCACCACGATGTAGGTGTCCGCCGCCAGCTTCAGCGTGAGCGGTTCACCCGCCGGATTCTCCGGGGTGGGCCGTTTGTGCCAGAGCGGCTCGCCCGCGGCATTGGTGAGCGGCTTGGGTGATTCCAATCCCAGCAGATGCGTGGTGATGATCAAATGCCCGGTGGAGGAGACGGGGAGGAATTCGGTCAACCCTTCGACCAAGCCGAGGACGATGGCATCGCGGACGCTGAGTTCGGCGGCAGGGTTGGATTCCGGGGGGGCCGGGTTGGCGGCCAACGCGGCGAGGTTGGCCCAGCACAGAAGGCAGATGACAAAGAAGCGCACGGGTTCAGGTCAGGGCTTTCTGGAGGCGGGGCAATTTTATTTGCGGTCAAATGTTTGGCCGCCTCACACTTTCCAAACATGGCAAGCATGAGCCTGACCGAACTTACCGCCCGGCTGAAAGAGCCCGCCGACCTTTCGCCCGAGCAAGTGGAGCTTGCCGCCGCAGCCTTGGCTGCGCCCGAAGTGCCCGAGAGCGAAAAGGAGCTCTTTTTATCGGCCTTGGCCGACAAAGGTGAGACTGCGGCGGAGGTGGCGGCGTTTGCCCGGGCTTTCCGTGCCCGGGCGGTCGATCCGGGACTGCAGGCTTGGTCGGCCGAGGCGGTGGACATCGTCGGCACCGGCGGCGACCATGCCGGCGGTTTCAACATTTCCAGCCTGGTGGTGCTGACCTTGGCCAGCATGGGGGTGAAGGTGATCAAGCACGGCAATCGCGGCATCACCTCAAAATGCGGCAGCGCCGATCTCCTGGCGGGTCTCGGCGTCGATCTGGCGGCTCCGCCCGAGAAACTGCGGCAAGCGATGACGGAGCTGGGCTTCGTTTACCTCCTGGCGCCGAATTACCACCCGGCCTTCAAGCACATCGCGCCCGTGCGCAAGGCGCTGGCGGCCAAAGGCCGGCGGACCGTCTTCAACATCCTTGGCCCGCTCATCAATCCGGCGCGTCCGGCGCATACGGTGCTGGGCGTGTTTTCGCCCGCATGGGTTCCGCGGCTGGCGGGTGCGATGGAAACCTTGCAGACGGGTGCGGGGTTGGTGGTGCACGGTGTGATTGCGCCGGGGCAGGGCATCGACGAACTGACCACGGCCACCGCCAACCTGGTGCAGGGGGCGGGCCGTCTGCGGACGGTCGCGGGCGAGTGGCGGGCCGGAGATTTCGGCTTGGAAAACGCACCCTTCGCCGAGCTGCAGGGCGGCGATTTGGCGGCCAACCTGGCAATCACGCGAGCGATGATCGAGGGTCGTGGCCCGCGGGGACTGGTTGACACCGTCGTGCTCAACACCGCCGTGGCGCTATGGATCAGCGGGCGCGTGCCCGAGGTCCGGGCTGGACTGCCGCTGGCGCGCGAGCACCTGCTCGGCGGCGCCGTTGCGGCGAAGATCGCGGCAGTGCGGGAATTTTACGCCCCATGAAACGAACCTACTTCGGCACCGATGGCGTGCGGGGACCTTATGGCGGTCCCGTCATCAATCTGGACTTTGCGGGCCGGCTGGGTGAGGCGGCCGGACTGTGGGCGCGCCGGCAGCATCCGACCGGCGGCCGGGTGTTGATCGGCCGTGACACCCGCGCTTCCGGCGAGCCGCTGCTGGCGGCGGTGGCGGCGGGGCTGGTGGCGGCGGGCTTGGAACCGGTCACACTCGGTGTGGTGCCGACCCCGGCGGTGGCCCAGCTCGTCCGGCAATCCGGCGCCATCCTCGGCGTGGTGATTACGGCCTCACACAACCCGGCGACGGACAACGGCATCAAATTTTTCACCGCCGGCGGGATCAAGCTGACTGATGAGGAAGAGGCGGCAATCGAACAACTGCTGCCGGTGTTGCCGCCGAAGCCGGTCGGCCCGGTGGCCTTCATCGATGCGGAGGAGGCCTACGTCGAACTTGCGCGCGCCCTTTTGCCCGAACGGGCCCTCGAAGGTTGGCGCATCGTGCTCGACACGGCCAATGGCGCCACCTGTGTGACCAGCCGGCGCGTGCTGCGCTCCCTCGGGGCGGAGGTTTGGGGCATCGGCGATGCGCCGAACGGCGACAACATCAACGACGGGGTCGGCAGCGAGCATCCCGAGCGGATGGCCGCGTTGGTGCGCGCCAGCTCGGCGCGGCTGGGCATCGCCCACGATGGCGATGGCGACCGTTGTGTGCTTTGTGATGAGACCGGCGTGGTGCTGGATGGCGACGAGATCCTCACCTTGCTGGCCGTGCATGCGCTCAACCGCGGCGTGCTGGCCCGCCATACGCTTGTCGTTACGGTGCAGAGCAACCTGGGCGTGGATGCGGCCGTCCGCGCGGCGGGCGGCCATGTCGTGCGCACTTTTGTCGGCGACCGCTATGTCGGTGAAAGCATGCGGGCCACCGGCGCCATGCTGGGGGGCGAATCTTCCGGTCACGTGATTCACGCCGAGGTTTCCCCTTCCGGTGACGGTCTCGTCGCGGCGCTCAAGGTCATCAACGTCATGCTTGAGACCGGCCAACCGCTTTCCGCGCTGCGCCGACTCCTGGTGAAGTTCCCCCAGGTCGGGACGGCGCTACGGGTGCGGGAAAAGACCGATTTGGCCCAGTGCAGGAATCTGAATACGGCGATTGCCGCGCTGGAAGCCGGGTTGGGGAGCCGCGGCCGCGTGCTCGTTCGTTACTCCGGCACCGAGCCCAAACTGCGGTTTTTGGTCGAAGGTCCGGACGAACCCACCGTCACGGCCGGCCTCGCCGCGTTGACCGCGGCAGCCCGGCAGGATCTGGATGTGCAGGACTGAGGAGGTGCCCCATGCCCGACGTGCCCTTTACCGCGCTGGAGGCCCGCGAGCAAAAACTGGTTGAGAATGCGCGCAAGGCCCTCGCGCAGGGCAATGCGGACTATGTCATCACCGTGTGCGAGCCGATCCTTGCCCGGGTGCCCGGCTGCCTGCCGGTGCGCGGTTTGCTGCGGGCCGCGCAGCTCTCCCGGCACCGGGAGAAAAACCCTTTGTTGGCCAAGGTGGGCGGGGTGCTGTCCCGCGCGCCGTTTTTTCTGGGGGGCAAGGCCACCGGGCCCGAGGCGCTGCGGGAGCAGGCCGACCGGCTGCTGGCGGCCGATCCCACCAGCGTGACCGCGCTCAAGCTGCTGGCGGGGGCCGCCGCCAAGCTCGACTGGCCGGAGACGGTGGTCTTTGCCCGCACCGCCGTGCGCGAACTGGCCCCGGCCGATGCCGCCAACCTGATCGCGCTCGGCGAGGCGCTGATCGGTGTCGGCCGGCCCGCGGAAGCCCTGCAGATTGCCGACGACATCCTGCGCCGCAACCCCGTGGACGGTCCCGCGCAGAACCTGATGCGTCAGGCCTCCATTGCGCAGACCGTGGCCAGAGGAAACTGGGACAGCCCCGGCGACTTCAGGGAAAAGTTGCAACCCGGGACCGACGGAAACTGAGGCCGCCTCGGCTCAGAGCAGCAGCAAGGCCGGGTTCTGCAGGTGATCGCGCAGGGCATTGAGGAACTTGGCCCCAACGGCGCCGTCCACGATGCGGTGGTCGCAGGACAGGGTGAGCGACATGCGCTGGCCGATCACGATTTCATCATCCACCACCACCGGCTTTTTGACGGTGGCGCCGACGGCGAGGATGGCCGCATTCGGCGGGTTGATGATGGCGGTGAAGCGGTCGATGCCCATCATGCCGAGGTTGGAGACGCAGAAGGTGCCGCCGGTGAACTCGGCGGGGGCGAGCTTCCGGTCCTTGGCTTTCTTGCCGAGCTCTTTGGCCTCGGCGCTGATTTGGGTGAGGCTCTTCTGGTCGGTGTCGCGGATAACGGGGGTGATGAGGCCGTCGTCGATCGCCACGGCGAAGGAAACGTGGATCGCGCCGTGCGCCTTGATGCCTTTTTCCTCCCACGAAGTGTTGACCGCCGGAACCGCGCGCAGTGCGGCGGCGCTGGCCTTCAAGACAAAGTCGTTCACCGAGAGTTTGACACCGTCCTTCACGAGGCCGGCGTTGAGTTGCTCCCGCAGGGCCATCAGCGGCGCGGCATCCACCTCGATCTCCAGGTAAACGTGCGGGATTTGCGTCTTCGACTCGAGCAGCCGGCGCGCGATGGTGGCGCGCATGTTCGAGGGCGACGTGGTGGCTTCGGCCTGGACGGCGGACTTGTCGGTGACGGAGCGCCAGAGCCAGACCGGCGCGGCCTTGCCGGCGGGAGCGGCGGCTTTGGCCGGCGGGTTCTTGGCGGCGGCCAAAATGTCGGCGCGCAAAATGCGGCCGCCGGGGCCGGAGCCCTTGGCCGTCTTGGGATCCACGCCCAGCTCGGCCGCGAGACGGAGAGCGAGGGGAGAAATTCTGAGGCGACCGCCCTTGGGGGCGGGCGGCGGGGCTTCCGCCTTGACGGGGGCGGAAGGGGCCGGGGCTGGCTTTGCGGCCGGGGCAGCGGGCTTGGGTTCTTCCTTCTTTTCCTCCTTGGCGGGCTCGGCGGCCGGGGAAGGTTTCTTGGCGGGGGCCTCGACCTTTTCGCCGGCCTTGCCGATTGCGGCCAGCGCCTCGCCGATCGCAACCTGACTGCCGGCGGCGGCAAACTGCTTGAGCAGCACACCGTCAAAGAAGGACTCCAGCTCCATCGTGGCCTTGTCGGTCTCGACCTCGGCGAGCATGTCGCCGGATTTCACGGTGTCGCCTTCGTTTTTAAGCCACTTGACCAGCGTGCCCACCGTCATGGTGTCGCTGAGTTTCGGCATTTCGATGATTTGGGCCATGGCGGGAATCAGTTGAGGATTTCGAGGGCGGCCTTGAGGACGCGGCCTGGGTTGGGAAGCTGTTCAATCTCGACCGGCGGACTGTAGATGGCCGGGGCGTCCACGGTGGTGACGCGGTGGATGGGGGCGTCGAGCTCGTCGAAAGCCTCGCGTTGGATCATGTAGGTGAGCTGGGTGCCGACGCTGGCGAAGGGTTTCTGCTCCTCGACGATAAGCACGCGGTGGGTCTTGGCGACCGACTTGAGCACGGTGTCGATGTCGAGCGGGCGGATGGAGCGAAGATCCACGACTTCCACGGAGAGGTTGTGCTCCTTTTGGAGGACATCGGCGGCGGCAAGGGAGTGGAGGACGGAGCGGCCGTAGGTGACGATCGTGAGATCGGTGCCCTCGCGCTTCACGTCGGCCGAGCCAAGCGGGATGAGATATTCTTCTCCCGGAACCTCGCCCTTGTTGCCGTAGAGGATGGTGTTCTCGAGGAACATCACGGGATCGTTGTCGCGGATGGCGGACTTGAGCAGGCCCTTGGCGTCGTAGGGGGTGGCGGGGACCACGACCTTCACGCCGGGATGGTTGGCGAGGACGTTTTCCGGGGTGTGCGAGTGCGTGGCGCCGACATTGGTGCCGCCGTTGGCGGGGCCGCGGATGACGATGGGGCAATTGATCAGGCCGCCGGACATGTAACGGACATTGGCGGCGTTGTTGAGGATCTGGTCGAAAGCTACGGAGTAGAAGGACCAGAACATCAGTTCCATGACCGGACGGACGCCCAGCATGGAGGCGCCGACGCCCATGCCGATGAAGCCGGCTTCGGAGATGGGCGTGTCCACGATCCGGTCGGGGCCGAATTTGGCGAGCAGGCCCTCGGTGACCTTGTAGGAGCCGTTGAACTGGCCGACTTCCTCGCCCAGAACGACGACGTTCTTGTCGCGTTCCAGTTCCTCGGCGAGGGCGTGGCGGATGGCTTCGCGGTAAGTGATGGCAGGCATGGAGAGTTGGCTCAGTTGAAGAAGAGGCGGCCTTGGGATTTGCGCTCGGCGGGATTGTCCGTCTCCCAATAGACGTCCTTTTGGATGTCGTCGGTCGTGGGGAAGGGGCTGGCCTCGGCGAATTCGGCCGCGGCCTCGGCTTCGGCGCGGGCGGCCTGGTCGATTTCCTCGGCCTCGGCCTCGGTGAGGATCTTGGCGGCGATCAGCTGTTGCTGGAAGGTCTGGATCGGATCCTTGGTTCGGCGGTATTCCTCGATCTCGGCCTTGGTGCGGTAGGTGTTGTCGGGATCGGCGACGGAATGACCGCGGTAGCGGTAGCAGCGGATTTCAATCACGGCCGGCTTCGACTGCTCGCGGGCGAGTTTGAGATACTTGTCCATCATAGCGCGGACGGTGTAGAGGTCGTGGCCGTCGCAGGTGTCCCAGGCCATGTTGTAGCCCTCGGCACGTTTGGCGAGTTCGCCGGCAGAGGAGCGGGACTGGCTGGTGCCCATCGAGTAGCCGTTGTTCTCGATCACGAAAATAACCGGCAACTGCCAGAGGGCGGCGAGGTTGTAGGATTCGTGCACCGCGCCCTGATTGACGGCGCCGTCGCCCATGAAGGCCATGGCCGCGCCCTTGCGGCCGAGGTATTTCAGGCCATAAGCGAGACCGATGCCGAGGGGTATCTGGCCGCCGACGATGCCATGGCCGCCCCAAAAATTGCGGTCCGGGGCGAAAAAGTGCATCGAGCCGCCCTTGCCTTTGGAGCAACCGGTGGCCTTGCCATACATTTCGGCCATCTGCTCATTCAGGCCCATGCCCACGGCAATCGCGTGGCCGTGGTCGCGATAGGCGGTGATGACATGGTCATTTTCCATCATCAGCGAACAGCAGCCCACGGCGACGGCCTCCTGGCCGATGTAGGGGTGCATGAAGCCGCCGATTTTCTTGCCCTGATAGGCACGGAGCGAGCGCTCCTCGAAGCGGCGGATGCGCACCATGGTGCGGAAAAGCTCGATGCGCTCGACCTTGCTCAGGTTGCGGTTGACGGGAGCATCGGCCGGTGACTCCGCGGCGGCGGCACCGGTGGTTTTCTTGGATGTGGCAGTGGCTTTTTTGCTCACGTTCTTGGTGGGCTGGCGGTTGAAACGGGTCAGTGTTCGTCGGAACTTTTAGAAATCAAGTGTTTAGTCCTCAAACGCGGCGGGGGCCGGAGGGGCGGTCACCGCGGGAGTGATTTCCTCGACCTCCACGCACACGGGTTTGCCGGGCGCGCAGTCTGCCTTGAGGGCCACAAACCGGTCCCGGTAACGGTCGTAAATCGGCCAGAGGGCCTGGCGGTCCGTTTCGGGAATCGGGAGGTTGGCGATGGCGCTGCGGGTGAAGAAACCGAAACGCCCCTCGCCGATGGCGGGAGGCAGACCGGGGATGGGACGCCGGCAGCGGAAAAGGAACATCAGCCAGTGTGCTTCGCCTTCGTAAGCCTTTTCCGCGATCATCGCGAAGAGGTGCAGGTCGTCGGCGGTGATGACAAAACCGGTTTCCTCGCGGGTTTCGCGCACCGCGCATTCAAATGGCGACTCGCCGCTGGCCGTTTCGAGTTTGCCGCCGATGGGGCTCCAGATGCCGAGGTTGGGCGGCTTGGCGCGAAGGAGGAGCAGGTGTTCGCCGGCGGCGTTTTCCAGGAAAACCAAGACGGCGATTTTGTAGGCGAGGGAGTTCGGCATGCGGCGGTGCGGATCCCCGAGCGTGCCGTCCGGTGCCGGGGCGACAACTTTTTTGTCACCGGGCGGCCTTGGCGCCGCCGGCAACAGCGGCGGGCAGCTGCCGTGGCTGCGGTCAGGGCAGGGGGGTGAGGTTGGCCGCCGGCACCTTTACGTGGAGGCCCTGCTGGAGCACATCCACGGAGATGACGATGCCGGCGGGGTTGGCGGGGTTGTCCACATAGCCTTCCAACCCGTGCAGCGGGCCGCCGCTGATTTTTACGCGCCGGCCCTTGGTCAGAAGCGGCATGAGGCTGAGTTCAAAACCGGAAGCGACGATCGCCTTGACCTCGTCCAGCTGCCGCAGAAACACGGCTTCGTCGGCCACCGGAATGGCGCGGGCGATCAATTCCTGCTGATAAATGCGGGCCTTCCGCTCCGCGGGCACCTGGGCGAAGACATAGCCGGGAAACAGCGGCTTGGTGAAGCGCTTCGTCTGCTGCCGGTAGCGGCGCACGCTTTGGACCAGAGGCAGGTAATGGGTGAACCCTTCCGCCGTCATGAGGGCGGCGAACTTTTTCTCGCAGCGCGGGCGGGTATGGCAGACGAGCCAGGACTGCTCCGGCGGGGAGTCGGCCGTCGTCATGCGGAAACGGCGCGCTGCTTGAGCAGGCGCAGCGCCTCGACGTAGCCCGGAAAGCCCTTGCCGCAGATCATGGCCACGCAGGCGCCGGCGGTCATGGAGACATGGCGGAATTTCTCCCGCCGGCGGATGTCGGAGATGTGCACCTCGACCGCGGGTTTGCCGCTGGCGGCGAGCGCATCGCGCAGGGCGATGCTCGTGTGCGAGTAGGCCCCGAAATTGACGATGAACGCGTCCACCCCGCGGTCGGTCAGCGCATGGATCCGGTCCACGAGCGCCCCTTCGTGGGCGGATTGGAAGAAGGTTGTGGTGAAGCCGAGCCCGCGGGCCTCGGTGCGGATGAGCTGCTCGAGGTCCTTGAGCGTGGCGTGGCCGTAAATCTCCGGCTGGCGTTTGCCAAGCCGGTCGAGGTTGGGGCCGTGGAGAATGGCGATGCGCTTCATGCGGTTCACAGCGGGTTGCCGGTGGCGATGAACTCCCACGGCAGGTTGAATTTTTTGGCGAGTTCGGCGGCCAGTGCGCGCACGGCGTGGACCTCGGTGGCATAGTGGCCGCAAAGGTAGAGGTTCAATTTTTCTTCCTGGGCGCGGTTGAAGTGTTCCTCCCGCAGCTCGCCGGTCACGAGCGTGTCGACGCCGGCCGCGGCCAGATGGGCGAGGGCGCTGTTCCCGCTGCCGCTGCAAAAGGCCACGGCCTGCGGCCGCGCGGATCCGCATTCGATGGCGATGACGCGAGGATAGTGCTTCTCGAGTTTGGCGCGCAGGGCGGCCCGCGTGAGGCGGCTGGGGGCGATGCAGCCGATGTCGCCGCCTTCGCTCGGGATGAAAGTGCGGATGGGCTTCAGCCCGAGCTGGCGGGCGAGCAGGGCGTTGTTGCCGATCTGCGGATGCGCATCGAGCGGCAGATGACTGGAGTAGAGGGCGCAGTCGCCGCGGATCAGCGTGGCCACGCGGTCATAAACCGGTCCGGTAAGCGGACGGGGCATGTCCCAATACATGCCGTGATGGACGATGAGAAAGTCCACCCCGGCGGCGACGGCGAGCCGGAAGGGCTCGACGCCGGCATCCACGGCCGCGCCGATTTTGGTCACGCGGCCGGAGTTGGCGACCTGCAGGCCGTTGCTGGCACCGGGATAATCGGTGAAGGCGGTGCGCCGCGTGCGGCGGTCGCAATGGGCGACGAGCTGGTTGAGGCTGGGCATGGCGGGATAAGGGTGGGATTCGAGAGAGAACCAGAACCGGGGGGAGAACGAGAACGATTTTTGCGCGCGACGGGCTTGCAGAGGAGGATTGCCGGGGACCGCGGGAAGTCCACAGTGACGCCCACTGCCATGAGCGAACCCACCGATCCCGTCCGCCTGATCGCCGCCACGACCGCCCGTTTTTCCCACCGTCCGTCGTGGGACGAATACTTCATGGCGACCGCCCTCCTGATGGCCACCCGTTCGCCGTGCGAGCGGCTCAACGTCGGTTGCGTCATCGTGACCGGCGGGGAGCGGCGCAACCGGCTGGTCGCGGCGGGCTACAACGGCTACTTGCCGGGTTCGCCGCATGTGTCGCGGCTGCGCGACGGGCATGAACAGGCGACGGTGCACGCCGAGCAGAACGCCGTGGCCGATGCCGCGCGCCGGGGCAGCTCGGTCGAGGGCTGCGTGGCCTACATCACGCACTATCCGTGTATCAATTGCGCCAAAATCCTGGCTTCGGCCGGCATTGCGGAGGTCCGCTACCGGGAAGATTACAACAACGACCCGCTCGTGGCGCCGTTGCTGGCCGATGCCGGCGTGAAGGTGCTGCAGCTGGACTGAGACCGTTGCCGGCATGCGTGAACGTCGCAGTCCCCCGAAACCGCGCCTGGCCGGCACGCTGCTGCTGGCGCACCCCTCCCTGCGCGATCCCAACTTCCGGCGCACGGTGGTTTTGATGTCGGTGCACGACGACGACGGTGCGATGGGGGTGGTGCTCAACCGGCCGCTGGGGCGGAAGCTGGGCGACCTGAGCGGCGAGTTTGCCCAGGGACCGCTTGCCGCCGTGCCCTTGTTCCAAGGCGGCCCCGTGCAGGACAAACAGCTGATCCTGGTGGCGTGGGAACCGCAGCCGGAAGGGTTTCGGATGCATTTCGGCATCGAGCCCGACCGGGCCGCCCGGTTTCTGGCGGAGGCCAACGCGGAGGTGCGCGCCTTTCTCGGATATTCGGGCTGGTCGCGCGGCCAGTTGGAGCGCGAATTGAAACAGGAAGCGTGGGTCGTGGCCGACATACCCGATGATCTGCTTGGACAAGCGCAGGATGCCGCTTTGTGGCGCACGATTCTGGCGCGGGTGGGCGACGAATGGAAGCTGCTGGCGGAGGAGCCAGAAGACACGAGTCTCAACTGAGTTACGCCGGCGCGGACATTTCAGTTGACAGGGGTGGGGTGGCGCTCTGTTTTCACGCCTTTTATGAAAGTCGTTTCCTCCATCAAATCCGCCAAGAAGCGTCACCCGGCCTGTCAGGTCGTGCGTCGCAAGGGCAAAATCTACGTGATCAACAAGGTCGAGCCGCGCTACAAGGCCCGCCAGGGTTGATCCACCCAATCCTTTTATTCCCGTGAAAGCCGAAGGCCATCCCACGCTCAACCCCGTTTGCTTCGTCGACGTCGCAAGCGGCAAACGCTTCCTGACCCGTTCGACGATGAAGTCCGCCCGCAAGGAGACCATCGACGGTCAGGAATACCACATCATCCTGCGCGACGTCACGATGGACTCGCATCCCGCCTACACCGGCGAGAAGCGCATCGTGGACACCGCCGGCCGCGTCGAGAAATTCCAGAAGAAGTTCCAGGGCAACTACTTCGGCAAACGCGACGCCAAGAAGAATTAGCGACCAACGTCTCGATCCTTGCATTCGCCACTGCCGCCACCTGTACGGCAGTGGCGTTTGTTTCATTGGGACATGGTGCACGCCCCGACGTCGCAATCCGAACGCGGAGACGCTCGCATGTCGATCCATGATGCGCTGATCGCCAAGCTGGACGAACTGGCGGCTCAATTCCGCCAGTTGGAGCACGATCTGGCCGATCCCGTCGTGCTCGCGGACTCCGACCGCCTGCGGGATCTGAGTGTCCGCCGCGCGGCGCTGGCGGGCATCGTGGAAAGCTACAGCCGCTATCTCACCCTGCGGAACAGCATCCGTGAACACGAGGCCATCATCCGCGACAACGAAGACGCGGACCTGACAGAGCTGGCCAAGTCCGAACTGCCCGCCCTGCACGGGGAAGCGGAACAGATTCTTGAACGGGTCGGTAACGAACTGGTCACCGCGGAAGACGCCACAATCGGCTCGGTAATGCTGGAAATTCGCGCTGCGTCCGGCGGCGCGGAGGCGGGGCTTTGGGCGGGCGATCTTTTCGAGATGTACCAGCGCTGCGCCGCACAGCGAGGCTGGCGGTTTGAAACGCTGGACTTTTCCCCCGGTGAGGCGGGCGGCCTGCGCTTCGCCATCGCCAACGTCCAGGGCAACGCCGTCTGGCAGCGTCTGGGATATGAAAGCGGCGTACACTGCGTCAAGCGCGTGCCCGCGACCGAAGCCCAGGGCCGCATCCACACCTCCACCGCCACCGTCGCGGTGCTGCCTGAGCCGCAGAAGGTGCAGATTGTCATTCCCGAATCAGACGTGGACATGCACATCACCACCGCGCAGGGGCCGGGCGGGCAGAACGTCAACAAGGTGGCGACGGCTGTGCATCTGATCCACAAGCCCACGGGCATCGAGGTCCGCATGCAGGAATCCAAAAGCCAGTCGCAGAACCGCCAGAAAGCATGGCAACTGCTACGAACCCGCGTGTATGACCTGTACCAGCGACAGAAGGACAAGGAACGAGCCCAGGAACGGTCGCGCATGATCGGCTCCGGCGAACGATCCGAGCGAATCCGCACCTATCGCTACAAGGAAAACATCGCGGTGGACAACCGACTGGCCGGAACCTTCAGCCTGACCAAACTGCTGCAGGGCGACATGGACGAACTGGTGGACACCCTGATCGCCCAGGACCGCGCCCGGCGTCTGGCGGCGCTGTGAGCAATCTCATC
>JAHCLN010000060.1 GCA_026125215.1 Opitutaceae bacterium | reverse complement strand
ATCCAGGCACGCCGCCAAGTGGCCCAACCCCACACCGGACCATATCGGCTGAAGCTGTAGCTGGCAGATTGCCCGGGCTGTTCGGCGATGATGCGAGAGCCGCAAATCTGTGCCACACGCTCGTTGTCGCGGTATCGTTCCAGCAACTCTGTGCAAAAACGAAAAAAAGTGGGATGCGGCACGCAGTCATCCTCCAGAAAAACCGCCTCATTCTCGCGGCCCAACACCCAATCGATGCCACTGGATACTCTTCGACCGCATCCCAGATTGCTCGTCGCATAATCCTTGTGCAGTTCACACGGCCAGTCCACCTGAGTTCGAATCAACTCCCGCACCGCCTCACAAGCGGCAGCATCTCCGGGGTGATTTACCCTGGGACCGTCAGCAACCACATATAGCTTGGCCGGGCGCACCGACCTGATAACGGACAGCAAACGCATCGTCAGCTCCGGACGGTTGAAAACCAGCAGAGCCACAGGAGTCACGGCACGCGCATCTTCAGGCATGGCCAACATTGGCACGCAAAGACCTGAGATCTCGGCCACATTTCCGGAGCGTCCGGCCGACGTTAGGAGATTCGGTCATGCAAGGAATAGGATTGGTGCTACCAACAGAGTGGTCAACGCAAACGCTTTTGATCATCTGCATGGGAGCACTCCCTGCTCCAATTTGCGTTCGCCGTTGCCGATTTTGCCCTCATGCTGGTGTCTTGATGGACCCGATGCCCACAGGAACCACGCCAGCGGCTTACTCGATTTACGACTGCACCCATCAGCCCACTCTGCGCGGCAGTGCGTCCTTTGCGATCAAGAGCCTGCTGGGACGCATTTTAATGCCTAGGCGCCCGCCGCGGGTTCCGACAGGAGAACAATTGCTGAATCTGGGTTGCGGCCAAAACGGAAGAGAGGGCTATGTGAACGCGGACTTCTTTCGGCTGAGAGGCCGCGGAAATTGTCCATGTTTTTGGGGACTGGATTTACGCTACCCATTGAACTGCCCCGACAATTACTGGGCCGGAGCCTTCACGGAGCATACTCTTGAGCATCTTCATCCAGCAGACGTGCTCGCTTTGCTGAAGGAATTGCATCGCACCATGCAACCGGGCGCCTGGCTTCGGATCATTGTGCCGGACCTAGGTCGCTATGTGGATTACTACGTGGGAAAACCCGTGCCCTCAGAGTTTCTGGTTTGGCAGCCTAGGGGTGCCGCACTGCGTTCCGTCGCGCAAAACTATTTGCACGCTTCCCTCTGGGACTTCGAGTTGCTTGAAGACTGTTTGCGTCGGGCTGGATTCACGACCATTATACAGTGTGCCTTTAGACAAGGAGCGGAACCCCGCCTGCTTTTGGACACCCCATCCCGCGCCTATGAATCGCTGTATTGCGAGGCGCAGAAAAAGCCCAACGATTAATCAACCAAGTGACCCAGGGCACCAGTCCCATGCATAGGCTGACGCTCGTGCAGACGGGGAAAATCGAAATCGCGATGAAAGAAAAATGAGGTTGTGGTGGTAAACCATGCGATCGGCCCGAAGCCAGTCATGTCCACTTCCAGCAAACCGCCGCACCGCAAAACCGCCGCACCGCCAGAATGCCAGTCCGCATTGTCCAATATGATCAACCCGCCGGGCCGCAATCGCTGCAAAGCTGCAGCGCAGCACTCCCGTCGCTTCAAACCGTCCACGATTATGACGTCAAAAATCTCCGCGCGGTCCGTGATAAAGGCTGGATAACGCACCGGGTCTTTCACCAAGTGAAGATCGCAATTCGGCTTCAGTTTCGAGCGGATGCGCTCATACCAGGCTTGGTCGTGCTCTATAGAAACCACGCGGGCGGCCCGGTTGCTCCAATAGAGTGTCGAATTTCCCGCGCCGAACTCGAAGACGGTTTTACCCCTGAAATCCAGCTGGTTTAGATATTCCAACGCCGGGTAGGTAAACCATGGGATGGGCTGTCCTGTCCCGTCCACCGGCACACCTGCCCGCACACTGCGGCCATAGCCATATCCGCGGCTTAGGATGCGCCACAATGCCATGGCATTGAGCGCACATGGAAATAAACAGCGGACAGCTTGCCGTAATCGGTCCTTCAAGGCGCTCATTAACGTCTCCTTTTCTGATCGGTGGCATATTTGGCATACCGCCACCCCAACAACGGCAACAACAAGGCGACCGTTTGCCTTTTTGCACTGCCACGGGAAGCTGAAAATAACCAAGCTAGCACCCAGATCGCCAGCGCGTAGGACATCACTGTTGCAAGCGCTGCTCCAAAGGCACCGTAAACGGGGATCAACCACAAATTCAGGCCCACGTTAGCCAAAGCCCCTGCCAGAGTCGTCCACAACGTGATGCGGTTGGCATGTGCGAAATTTAACTCTTGGGAACGGGCCATTCCCATAAACACAAACAGACCGGCCCATACATGCAATGCCAGCACTGCGGCAGCTTCCGCAAATGCGGTGCCATACAACCACCTGATCAGCGGACCGGCCAGCAAAGCCACTGGCAAGGCAAACCCATAAGCAAGGGCGGCAAGCCCATCGTAGACCCGCTGCAGGTATCTGGCATAATCATCTCCGCCCTGTCGTGATGCACCCGCCCACGAAGGCAGCAAAGCAACCATAACCGCCCCGGGAATGAAGAAAACCGCTTCGGAGAGCCGCACCGCCGCCGCGTAAATTCCCACTTCCGCAGCACCGCAGAAATAGCGAAGCATTACCTGGTCAACTTTCAGATATAGCAGAACCGCAGCGCCAGAAATCAGCAGCGGCCAGCTTTCCGACAACAAGCTCACGGCCCGCCCCTTGGAAAACCCGCCGCACCACCAGCGCAGTCCCTCTTTTTTGGCATATCGCGCCAGACCCAGCCATGCACATACCATTTCACCGATGGCAGGCACCCCGAACCAAGCCAATGGAGCTTCGGCCATAATCAACCCTACCCGCAAAGCCGCCGCCACCAAGGCGGCCAGGCCCATGGCAGTGACGGAATATCTTACCAGTCCACGGGATTGCAGATAGAGTTCCGGCACCGTGATTGCGGGCTGAAGCAGCGTCAGGCCAAGCAGGGCAAGCAGCAAATTCTCGCGGTTTTCACCGACAGGTTGCGACCATAGTAAAACGGCAAGCAGCAGGCCGGCCAGCAACGCGGCCCCGAACCGCAATCTCGCAACCGTGGATAAAATGGTATCAGCTGCTTCGGGATTAAGCGCCAACTCACGCCTGACTACAGTCTCCAAGCCCAAAACAGGCAGAAATGACCATAGAGCCACCAAGGCCATACAGTAGCTCAATATCCCAAAATTCTCCGCACCCAGATATCTGGCCAGCAAAATGGTGACGACAAAGCCAAGCGCCATGCGCAGGCTTTTTTCGGTCAGCAACCAGCCCAAATTGGCCGCCGCACTGCGGACGGTAGCACGGGCGAGCCACAATTCGAATTTTCCCCACAAGATGCCGGACTCTGCACTTCCTCAGCCTGGCCGTCAATGCGCCCTCGGTTGAAAACAAAAGGCTTCCTCCTCACCGCCCTCAGCCCATCCTCTCCCTAGCACCATGAAGCTCTCCATCGTCATTCCCTGTTACAACGAGGCGCGCACCATCCGGGCGATCGTGGACGCCGTCCGCGCCGCGCCGGCAGCCGACAAGGAGATCATCATCGTGGACGACTGCTCGCGCGATGGCACGCGCGACCTCCTCCGCACCCAGATCTCCCCGCTCGTCCATCAGGTCCTCTATCACGAGGTCAACCGCGGCAAAGGTGCCGCCCTGCGCACCGGCTTTGCCGCCGCCACCGGCGACATCGTCATCGTGCAGGACGCCGACCTCGAATACGACCCGCAGGAATACCCGCGCCTGCTCAAGCCCATCCTCGACGGCAAGGCCGACGTCGTCTTCGGCTCGCGTTTCTCCGGCGGCGAGGCACACCGGGTCGTCTATTTCTGGCACATGGTCGGCAACCGCTTCCTGACCCTGCTCTCCAACATGTTCACCAACCTCAACCTCACCGACATGGAAACCTGCTACAAGGTCTTCCGCCGGGAGGTGCTGAAGCAGATCGTGATCGAGGAAGACCGCTTCGGCTTCGAGCCCGAGATCACGGCCAAGGTCGCCGCGCTGCAGGACTGCCGCATCTACGAAGTCGGCATCAGCTACTACGGCCGCACCTACGCCGAGGGAAAGAAGATCGGCTGGCGCGACGGCGTCCGCGCCCTCTGGGCCATCGTGAAATACAACGTGTTTCGGTGATCTCCCCGCCATGCTTGCAGCGGCCAGTGCGACGTTGCTCTTCGGCCTGATCGTCACGGCGCTCGCTTTGCCGGTGGCAGTCCGGATAACGGGATATCCGCCGGTGCTCCGTCTCGCCCTCGGCCTCGCGGGAGCCCTCGTCGTTCTGTATCTCGCCGCCGGCCTGATCTACGTATCCGGCGCAGCCTGGAGCTGGCTGTGGCTGCCACCCGTGGCGGCGACCATCGGTTGCTGGCGGATGCGGTCTGCCATCGCGGCCCTCACCGGCGATCCGGCCGTGCGCTCCACGGCGGCGGGGGCAGGGCTGCTGGCCCTGTGGTGCATCGGCCTGCATGCCGTGATCTTCAGCTATTCCGGGGGAGCTTGGGCGGGCGATTGGTTCGAACACTACGAGCGAGCCCGTTTTTTCCTGCATCGCTGGCCGCTGGACCACGCTTTTCTCGGCTTTGGCGCACTGCCCGCGCGTCCGCCGTTCGCCAACCTCGTCACCGGTGGACTGCTGGGATTGTCCGGCGACACCTTCGCGCATTACCAGACATTCACCACGTTGTTGAGTTGTCTGGTATTTTTTCCGCTCGCCGCGCTGGCCGCTTCAGACGGCCGCGATACTCCCGGTCTTCGGCTCCTGCCCTTGCTCCTGATGCTGAATCCGCTGTTCGTGCAGAACGCGACCTTCCCCTGGACCAAACTCACCGCGGCCTTTTTCGTGGTGCTGGCGTTCGCCTTGATCCGCCGGTCCCTGGATGGCGGAATAGGCGGCGGATTGGCCTTGATGATGATGTCAGCGGGCTTGATCACGCACTACTCGGCCGGTCCGTGGATCATCGCGCTGGTTGCAGGTTGGTGGTGGCTGGCCCGGTCGCGACCCGCTTGTTCCGGCTTTCGCCGTGAACTGCTGGCGGGAGGCGCAGCCGGCGCACTCTTGGCCGGCACGTGGTTGTTTTGGGCGGCGGGCAATTACGGCCCCCAGCTGTTGCTGAAAGCCACTTCGACGGTTGGCGATGCTCCCGTTACCGGTCTGCCGGGACTGTTGACGGTGACGCTGGGCAACCTGCGCAGCACCCTGCTGCCCGACTGGCAAGCGCCGCTGTTCATGGTCTTTTGGCAGCAGATGGATGTCACCGCCCGGCTGCGTGACGTTTTCTTCATTCTCTACCAGCAGAATTTGCCGCTCGCCTTTGGTCTCGGCAATCTGGCCGTGCTGCTCTGGCTGGTGCGAAATCGCTACGCCGACCCCCGGCTCCGGTTCTGGTGGGTGGCCGGACCAACGGCGGTGTTGCTGGGCATCGCGGTTCATACCGCACCGGTCCCAGTGGGTCTGGCCCATATCTGCCTTCAGCCGCTGATTTTGTTCGGCCTGGCCGGTGTCGCGGCTGCCTGGACCGGCCTGCCGCGCTGGTTGCGACGGGTCTGGATTGGGGGAGTCGCGGTCGATTTCTGTCTGGGCGTAGTCCTCCACTTTGCCCACCAGTCCCTGCTGCTGCCCCGGTGGCTCCACCCCGGGGCCACACCCTACGAGCTGATCGGCCGTTGGCCCAGCTCCGCCATGCTCAACTACGGCGGCAAGCAGCATCTGGCGCAGCCTTTCCTCGCGGACAGCGTGCTGCCGCATGCGCCGTGGGCCTTTCTGGTGTTGGCGATCCTGTTGGGTCTTGCCTTGGTCCGTGGGTTCAGGGCCATGCGGGAAATGACTTCACCCGGGGGCCCGGTCCGCCTTTAGTCCCGTCATGTGCGCGCACCCGGCCTCACCCGAAATCACGATTGTGATGCCGGTTTTCAACGAGCAGGAAGTGCTGCCACAGACCTTTGCCCGGCTGACAGCCCTGTTTGCCGCGCAACCGCAGTGCCGCTGGCAGGCGATCTTCGTCAACGACGGCAGTCGCGACCGCAGCGCGGAGCTGCTCCGCGCGCAGGAAGTCGCCGACCCACGCTTCCATGTCGTCGAGCTGACGCGCAATTTCGGCTTTCAGGCCGCTCTCGCCGCCGGCTTGGCCGCCGCCACCAACGCCGACGCCGTGGTGACGATGGATGCCGATCTGCAGGACCCGCCCGAACTCATCCCCGAATTGGTTGCGGCCTGGCAGGCGGGAGCTGAGGTTGTCCTGGCGGTGCGCCGTTCCCGGCAAGAAACCGGCGTGCGGCGCCTTGGCATGGATGCCTTTCACGCCCTGTTTGGCCGGCTGACGGACGGACCGCTGATCGACACCAATGCCGGCACCTTCGGGCTGCTCAGCCGGGATGCCGTCACGGCCTTCAACCAGCTGCCGGAACGCCAGCGCTTTTTCCCGGGCCTGCGTGCCTGGCTTGGTTTCAACGTGGCGCAAGTGCTCTACGACCGGCAGGAGCGCGCGGCCGGCCAACCCCAGCAGACCCTGCGCCGGCTGGTGCACTATGCCCTCGACGGGCTCTTTAGCTTTTCCCGCCTGCCGCTTCGGCTCCTTACCTATTGCGGGCTCCTGGTGGCGGGCGTGGGATTCAGCCTGGGCACCTTCTACATCGTGCGGCGGCTGCTCGGCATCGAGATTGCCCAGACCGGTTTCACCACCCTGGCCGTGCTCGTGTTGTTTCTCGGCGGCCTGCAGCTCATCGCCATCGGGGTGCTGGGCGAATATCTCGGCCGCATCTATGATGAGGTGAAGCGCCGGCCGCTTTACCTCGTGCGCCGGCGGCCATGATGCGGCGACTGCTGTTGCTTGGATCGTGGCCCGTGCTGGCGGCGGCAATGCTCGCCACCGCCCACCTCATCATCAACACGACCTTGATGCTGTATGACGACGAGGGCTACGTGTTGCTTTCGTTGCGCGACTACCTCGCCGGCGGCCGGCTTTACGATGAGATCTTCACCCAATACGGTCCCTGGCCGTTCGTATACCATCAGCTCGTCACCGCCGTGCTGGCGGAACCGCTCACCCACTCCCTGGGCCGGTGGTTGACCGCAGTGCACTGGACCGGCTGCGGGTTGCTCGCCGGGGCAACCGCGCTCCGGCTGACCGGCCGCCCCGTCGCCGCGCTGGCGACCGGGGCGGCCGTCTTTTCCCTGCTCTGGCAGATGAATGCCGAGCCCACCCATCCCGGCAGCCTGATCGCCGTGCTCGTGGCCGGTGCCGTTTATGCGATGGCACGGCTGCCTGCGCTGACCCGTCCGGATATGGCGGCGGTCTGGCTTGGTCTCACGACCGCCCTGCTCTGCCTGACCAAGATCAACGTCGGCCTGCTGTTGCTTGCCGGCATCGGCGCCGCGGCGCTGCGCTACACCGCCTGGCCCCAAAGCTGGATCCGACCGGCGGCCATCGCGGCGCTCGTTGGGCTGCTGCTCGTGCCCTGGGGCCTGATGGGGCGCAAATTGGACGAGCCCTGGGTCCTGCTCTTCGCGCTGCAATTCACCTTGGGGGCCGGCTTGCTGCTGTGGGTGACACCACCGACAGAAGCCAATCGCCGACTGCCGCCCCGGCTCTGGCTGGTCGCGGCCGCGGCCGGGTTGTTCACCGTGCTGGCGGTAGGCACGCTGGTCTGCCTGCGAGGGACTTCGCCGGCCGCCCTGCTGGACGCGGTGCTGATCAGCCCGCTGCGCCATCCGGCCAACTTCATGTTTGGTTTCTCCTGGGTCCCCGAAAGCTGGGTGGTATCGGTCGCGGGGGCGTTGCTCGCGGCCCGGGCCGGATGGGAGCTGCGCCGGCACGGGGCCTTGCAGCGCGCCACACAGGTCGTCGTCATTCTGGCGCGGCTGGCCGCCTTGGGCTACTTTTTCTGGCATCTGCAAACCTGGCTGACGATCTACGGGGTCGGCCGCTTCATCACCGTGTGCCTGCCGCTCCTGCCCCTGTTTGTGATCCCGTTGCGGCCACAAACGGAATCCGCCGGCACGCCAGCGCTGTGGCTCGCGGCCTTTGTCGCGCTGCCGCAGATCCTGCATGCGTTCCCGGTGGCCGGCAGCCAGATGGGCTGGGCTACCTTCGCCTTTGTGCCGTTGTTCGCCGCCGGACTGCACGAGGTCTGGGAAGTGCTGGCCCCGGCCCTCCCCCGGCTGGGTCGCCGCTTGGGCCCGATTTCATGGGCGGCGCTGCTGGCTGCCACGGGCTGGCAACTCTGGCTTCTCGGGCACAACGGCTGGCAGCACCATCAGGTGTCCAAACCGCTCGGGCTCGCCGGCGCCGAAGGCGTGCGCATCACCGGGCCGATCCGCGAATCCCTGCGCATTCTCACCCTCAACGCCAGTCTGCATGCCGACGTGCTGTTCTCCCGACCGGGCATGTTCAGCTACAACCTCTGGAGCGGTGTGCCGACCCCGACAACCCGCAACGCCACGCACTGGTTCTGGCTGCTCGACGCGGCCGACCAGCAGCGGATCATCGACCGGCTGGAGGCCACTCCGCGCAGCGCCATCATCGTCAACCATCCCAACGACGAATTCGTCCGCCAGCACAAGATCCCGGTTGTCGGCCCGCTCTACGATTACATCGAGACCCACTACCGGACGCTTTTCCAGACCGGCTACAGTCCGCACACCCGTGACCATATCCTCTCGTTTCTCGTGCCCCGGGAAAGCCGCGCGGTGCCCTTCGGAAAAATTGAAGCCCTGACCAGGGACGGTGCCGAATCCGCAGACGGAAGGCCGATGCTGCTCCGCGCCAACCTCGTGCTGGACGGACAACCCGTCACCGTGCGCTTGGCGCGAGCCTCCTGCCCCTGGCGGCTGTTGCACGATTTTACCGCCGCGGGCTCGGAGATTTTTCTCGAACCCATCAACGCCGAGGGGACGACCTTCGGCGCGCCCATGCGGCTGGCACAGGCCGGCCCACTCCGCGGGCTCTACCGGATCACCATCATGACCGAAAGCACCCCAAGCTTCGACCGGCTCCATGATGCCGTGCTCGAGGTGCTCGATGCACAAGGCCTGGTGCTCGCGGAAGCACTCTATTGACCGGCGTCAGCGCTTGCGCGCCACCAGCACGAGGCTCACGCCGAAGGGCATGGGCACACGCCACAGGGCGAGCCGCACCAGTTGCCAGCGCAGCAGCCGGTTCAGCCACGCGGCCGGGATGCGGTTTTCCGCCCGGGCGTCAGGTGTTTTCGCCGGAAACAGCTTTCGCCATTTCCGCACCAACCACACCGCCGGATAGACGAGGACATTGGTGTAGTTCACGTGCAAGAGCTCCCACTCCGTCGCCGGGAAGAGCGCCCGCAGCTGCGGACGCGAATAACGCCGGAAGTGGTGCAGGCCCACGTCCCAATCGCTCCACAACGCCATGCTCGCCGGCACGGTCACCAGCGCCACGCCATCGGATTTCAGCAGCCGGTGAAAGCCGCGCACGACGGCGGCATCGTCCGGGGTATGCTCAAGCACGTCGAGGGCCGTTACGTAGTCCAGCGAAGCATCGGGCAGCGGCACGCGGTCGCCCGCCAGGCTGAAAATCTGCTCGGGGCGAAAGCGCGCCCGGAGCATCCGCAAAGCCTCCTCGTGATCATCGAGCACGAGCACGCGGCAGAGCGCCTCCATCTCCTCTGCAAACTGCCCGGTGCCCGCACCGCAATCGAGCAGGACGGCGTCCGGCCGCAGAGGGCGGACCCGTTGCAGCCAGCGCCGGGCAAACTCCCGCTTCCCGGCATAGAACCAGTGCGTGCGCTCCACCTCCGCCAGTTTGATGTATTCGTCGGCATTCATGCGGCCTTGCCCAGATGCGGGCGCCGGGCAGCATGGGGACTCCGTTGCCCTTGTCCACGCCCACCTTCCACGTCCCGGCTTCCCGCCGGCGCCGGTTGTCTGCCGCCGCCGTCAGCGTTCTGCTGGCCGTCCACGCATGGCTGGCGCTTTCCGCCTCGCGGGAAAAATCCGCCACGGTGGATGAAATCGCCCACCTGACCGCGGGCCTCGCCTACTGGGAGCATAACGACTACCGCCTCCAGCCCGAGAACGGCAACCTGCCGCAACGCTGGGCTGCGCTGCCCGCGTGGCTGGCCGGCAAGACCCTGCCGCCGGCAGATCATCCCGACTGGCCGGTGGCCAACGTCTGGGGCTTGGGCCGCGACTACTTCGCCGCCCAGGGTTCCGCGCTGGATGCTCTGTTGTTCGCCGGCCGGGCGATGAACCTGGTCTGGAGCCTCGCCACGGGACTGCTGGTCTGGTGGTGGACGCGGCGGTTGTTCGGCGACGCCGGAGCCTTCGTGGCCCTGGCCCTGTTCACGTTCTGCCCGACCTTTCTCGCCCACGGCGCACTCGCCACATCGGACATGTGCATGACGTTTTTCATGCTCGCGAGCGTGGGCGCCTACTGGCGGCACCTGCAGGATTTCCGCCCTGGCACCGGACTGCTGAGCGCCGCGGTGCTCGGGCTCGCCTGCGTGGCCAAGTTTTCCTTCGTGCTGCTGCCGCTGATGCTGGCCCCTCTGCTGGTTTGGCGCGTGCTGGCTCGACCGCCCCTGCCGTGGCGCGGTCGGTTGCACCAGCGCCGCACGGCCAAGGCCGGCCTGCTGCTCGCCTCGGCGGCGGTCCACATCCTCGTCGCGTGGCTCATCATCTGGATGTTCTTCGGATTTCGCCACGGTGCGGCCGGCCCCGGCCTGCCGGAACTCGCCGACTACCACCGCCCGTGGTCCATCGTGCTGGCGAGCTTGGAAGACAAAGGAGCGTGGTTTGACACCGTGCGGCAGTGGCGGCTGCTGCCGGATGCGTTTTTCTACGGCTTCGCCTTCGTGGTGGACATGTCGCAAATGCGCGGGGCCTTCCTCAACGGCGCCTACAGCGTGACGGGTTGGGTGGAATTTTTCCCCTACGCCTTTCTCGTGAAAACCCCGTTGCCTCTCCTGCTTGCCCTGCCGGCCGGCCTCGCCGTCGTCGGCTGGCGCTGGCGGCAACAGCCGCAGGCCATGGGCGCTGACCTAGTCCGGGTTGCTCCGCTGCTGGTGCTGTTCTCGGTGTATTGGCTGTTTTCGATCACCAGCAATCTGAACATCGGCCATCGCCACATTCTACCAACCTATCCCGTGCTGTTTATCTTTTGCGGCGCACTGGGCTGGTGGGCGGTGCGGGCAAGGCAGCGCGTCGCCGCCGGCGCCGTGGTCGCACTACTGGTCGCCGCACAGGCGGCGGCCAGCTTCCAGGTGCGGCCGCACTACCTCGCTTTTTTCAACCAGCTCGTGGGCGGACCGTCCCAGGGTTACCAGCACCTCGTGGACAGCTCGCTGGACTGGGGCCAGGACCTGCCCGGGCTCGCGCGCTGGCTGGAAGCGCAACCCGACGTCGTCGCGGGCGAAACAAAGGTTTATCTTTCCTATTTCGGCACGGCCGATCCCGGCCACTACGGCATTCGGGCGCGACCGCTGCCGCATCTGCCCAAGGCGGGTTACTCGGCGCAGTGGCATGCGCTGCAGCCGGGCATTTACGCGTTGGGCGCCACCATGCTCTCGCACGTTTACGCCCCGGTGCAGGGACCATGGACCGCGGAAGTGGAGCGTGAATACCAAACGCTGCGCGCCTTGGAGCCGGCGTTGCTCCATTATGCGCGGACGCCCGCCGCCCGCGACGAGATAGCCGCCATCGCACCGCATGAACAGTGGGTGAAAACCTGGGATCGCTACGAAGACCTGCGCTTTGCCCGGCTGTGCCACTACCTGCGTGCACGCCGGCCGGACGACCATGTCGGTCACTCCATCCTGCTCTACCGGCTGACATCCACCGAACTGGACGCTGCGCTGCACGGCCCGGTCAGCGTGTTGGATGAGGCCATCGCGCGCGCCCGGGCCGCCCGTTGAGCTTACATTTGCCGCCGCGGCCACGCCCACCCGGCCAGACCGGCCAGAGCCAGACCGGCCAGCGCACAACCAGGCCAGAACCAGCGCTGGCGATATCGCCACACCACCTCCGCCGATCCGGCCGGCACCACCACGCCACGCATCCAGCCGTTGACCGGAAACCCCCTCGTCGGCTCGCCATTGATGTTCACCTCCCAACCGGGATACCAGCTCTCGGCCAGCACCAGCACCGCCGGAGCAGAGGACTGCGTTCGCATGACCACCCGTTCATTGGCGAAAGCCGTGATTGAAACCGTGCCCTCTCCCGGCATCAGCCCGGAAGGCGCCGCAGGATCCTCCATCAGGGCAATGCGGTGAAAATCGTGTCCGCCGGCCATCAACTGCACCGCTTCCCGCCAGTCGCCGACCGGGCGCGTGGCAAAGGCCAGATACGCCCGCGGGTCCGGTGACGGGTTCAATTTGATCTCGCGGTCGCGCGGATCGTAACCCGCCATCAGGTTCATCGCCGGAGAGAAAAACGGATCCCTCTCAAAAATGCGCACATCGGGAAAGGAGTTGATCCAATCCGGCTCGGGCAGACCGGCCGCCGCATGCACATAGGCCCAGGGCCGACGCAGATAAAGCGAACCGTAGGCGTTGAAGGTGCTGTGCCCGGTCAGAATGCCGCTGTTTTCACGGACCAGCCGCGCCGAAAAATTCAGGCGCGGCGGCACCTTGGCCGGATCACCGGCCTGCAGCTCACGCACCAGTCCCGCCACCCAGGGCTCCGTCGGATAGGAGGCCGGCATCACATACCAACGGCGCAGCGCAGGCCACGCCACTATGAGGGTCAATCCCGTCACACCCACAACCAAACTCACCGGCAGACGGGAACGGCGCGGGCGTGAAAGCCAGAGCGCCGTGAGGAGCAGGAGGCCCAGCACAACCAGGATGCCCAGCCGCGCCGGCAACCGAAAGGCGGCAAACCCCGGCA
The DNA here is from genome assembly GCA_026125215.1 of Opitutaceae bacterium. Taxonomy (GTDB): domain Bacteria; phylum Verrucomicrobiota; class Verrucomicrobiia; order Opitutales; family Opitutaceae; genus UBA2377. Next base: position 7,109 of record JAHCLN010000060.1, on the reverse strand, counting down.
GCAACAGATTGACGCCTCCCTGCAGCCATGCGGGCAGTTCGCTGGCCAGCAACGCGCTGGCGAGCACCAACGCGGTCAGCGCCCGCACCCACGGATCACGCGGCCAAGCCGTCCAGATCATGACGACCGCCGCGATCACCACCGGCAGTCCCACCAGCACCAGCCCTTCGATATCGGGCACATATCCCAGCCCGGGCGGACGGACGAGACCCAGCCAGTCCAACACCCGCATCGCCCCAAGATGCGAAAGGGCGCCCTCGCCTCGGTTGCCTTGGCTGATCAGTTCCAGAAACGGCAGCAGCACCGGTCCGGTAAGCGCGAGTCCCAACGCCAGCGCCGCCAGCAATCGGGCCAGTGCGCGCCCAACCAGGCTCCATCCCCGGCCACAGGCCCACCCCAAGGTAAACACGCCGAGCCCGAACATCGTGAGCCAATAAACTTGCGGATGACCGCAGAGCAGCTGCAGGGCCGTGACCACCGCCAACGCGGCGGACCGCCCGCCGGTGGGCTGCTGCAACACCCGCACCTGCAGCCAGAAAATCACAGGCAGATGGCACAACGCCATCACGTAGTGGATTTGTCCGCCCAAAAGTCGCGCAGCCAAGGCCGGCCCGGCGAGAAAGGCCGCGGTGGCGAAGCCCGCCGCCAGCCGGGTGCCGCCCAAAGAGGTCGTCAGCCGCAGCATGCCGTGGCCCGCCATCACCAAGTGCAACCAGACCAACACGACCGTGGCCGCCGGCACTCCCAACCACACATGCAACAGGTGCGGCGGGTAAAGCACCCCGGTCTGCATATCCGCTAAAAATGGACGACCCAGCCCCAGCAACGGATTCCACCAGGGCAGCGCGCCTTCCAGCAGGCTCCGGCGCAGCCACTCGGCATTGAGACTGTAATAACGCACGTAATCGAGCCCCTGCAGCATACCGGGCTCGGCCAGCAACCACCAGGTCCAGGCTGCCGCTGCCGCCGCCACCGCCAACCACCACGACGCCTGGCCGCGGCGCAGCCACGATGCGACGGCAACCCGGTAGCTCCGGGTCATGGGCACGCCGGCCCCCGGTGATGGCTCAGCGGGCACCATCGCGCTCAAGCACGATCATTTCCCGCAGGGCAAGCTGCCGCAACAGCGCCTGCGGCAACCGCCGTTCCAGCGCCAGCAGGACCCGCAGCAGCGCCGCCGGCAGCAGCGCCGGCTGGGAAAATCCGCCGGTCGCGGGATAAGCCAGCAGATCCCGGTGCGTGACCGAAACAATCCTCAGCCCGCATTCCCGCAGGGCGGTCTCGACCACCGGCCGGTGCCGGCCGAAGAGCGCGTGCGCCATGCCCATGTTGGCAAAACTGCCGTCCGCTTCCGCCTCAAAGCGAAACGGTGGTTCGATCAACCCCGGCCGGCAGGGTTCGACATGAAACAACCGGTAGAAGCAGCGTGCCCCCGGCGTGCCGGCCGGCTCGACCAGCACGATGCGGCCGCCCGGCGCAAGGGCATCGGCGGCGCTGGCAAAAAAGCGCAGCGGTTCCTGCAGGTGATGCAGCACGTCGAACGCGACGAGGTTGCTCCAGCTTTCCGGCGGAATGGCGTAGGCGGACACCGCCCGGTCCACAAATTTCGTGGCCACGATGTCGCTGGTGACAAGGTCCGGCAGAAAGTCGCGCGCCACCCCGATGCCCGACCCGATCTCCAGCGTCCGGCCCGGGACCATAAACCGCCGCATGGCGGCAAAAATGTCGGCGTAAACCGCGCGCAACGCCGCGGACCGCCGCCATTTGGCCAAACTCTGTTCCAGCAGAGTCAGATCGTAGGTGATGGGTGCGCTCATGTGGCGGGAGGAGGCGGCAGTTCAACGGCCACAAGCCGGCTGACCCGGGCCAGCTTGGTGCCAAAGCGTTTCTCGGCCACGAGTTCCAGCCGGTAGCCGGCCGGCAGGATTTCCTCGGGCACCAGCTCGTGTTGGCCGTGCACCGAAGTCGGACGGAGCGACTGCATGACCAGAATCTCGTTGATGTAGCCGTCGGCCAGCTGGCGTTGGAGCCGGTCGGGCACCAACCGGGCCCGGTCGATCAAAATGGAAGGGGTTTTCTGCAACAACCACGGGAGGCCCGACTTGTTGGAAATAATCAGCCGTGCCGCCGGCGGCCGCGCGGCCACCAACCGCCGTTCCCACTCGATCTCGTCGATTCCGAGATGCGAATAATGATGCTGGGCCTGGCGGGGCAGCGAAAAGCCCAGCCAGCACACCAGCGTGAGTCCGAGCAAAGCCGGGGCCACCGGACCGCGCGCATCAAAACGTGCGGCCACAAACACCACCGCAAAAGCCAGGAGCAGGCAGAACGGCAGGCTGAAACGCGCCGCCATCGGATCGTTGAAGGCGGACCAGAAATAAAACATCACCAGCAGCGTGTTGGTGCAGATGCCCAGCCCGATAAACAGCCAGGCGAGGGAAAGCGGCGACATCCGCCGCCACGCCGGCCGCCGCCACAGCACCCAGCCGGCCAGGACCAGCAGCCCGAGTCCGCCCACCACGGTCAGCCAGAGGGAATTGGCCAGCCGCACGTCGGTGGAAAAAAGAAAATCCGCCGCCGCCCGGAAATTGTCCGCGAGGTATTCCCAGCCAAAACGGCTGGTCTGGTCGTCCTTCATTTCCCACAGGACCGGCGTGTGCGACAGCACGCGGTTGTGCAGGGCCACCGGCACCAGCAGCAGCGGCGCCAGCAAGGCCGACCCCGACAGCACAATCCGGCCGCCGCGCCACCAGCCGGCCAGCACCACCATGGCCGCGGGCACGACGTAGAGGGCCGATTCATACCGGCACTGCGCCAGCAGCACCACCGCGAGGATGAAGGCCGACAGCCGCAGGCCGTCCGGACGCGCCAACCAGGATGCGCCCAACGCCACCGCGGCCAGCAGCATGGTGAGGTTGAGCAACTCCATGCCCGAACCGGTGGCGTTCTGCGCAAACAGCGGGAGCGATCCGACCAGGGCCACGGCCAGCGCCCCCGTGCGCCACCCCTGCCAGCATCGGCCGAGGCCGTAAACCAGCCCCAGACAAACCGGGGTCAGCAGGGCATTCAGCAGGTAGGCATTCTGGGTGCGGTAACCCGTGAGGTCATGGACCAGCGACACGAGAAACGGATAAAAGTAGGGCCGCTTGTCGAGGTAGTTGTCGGTGGAAAGAAACGTGCCGAGGATGTCGTAGCCACGCACCATCGTCGCAACATCCCGGAAAAAATGCATGTTGTAGGCGGTGGATTGCAGCACGAATTCATCGTAGAGAATCTTGCTGCGAAAATCCTCGTGCACGACCGCCACCACGGAAAACAGCGCGACCAATACCGTGCCCGTGATCCGTTCGCGCCGGCTCCAGCCGGCCAGCGCCTCATGGCGGAGTCGCCACAACGCCGCCAGCCAGAGCACGAAGGTGCCCAGCATGACGTAGTAGCCGCCGTGCTTGATCCACAGCTCGGCCCGGGCGACCCCGATGCCGATGAAGCCCAGCCAGACGGCCAGCAGGGCGCAGAACCCGAAGGCGGCCAGGCGCACATCGGATCGGCTCAGGAATTGCCAGCGGGAAGCTTCCACGACGGTCAGGGCAGCTGCTTGATGAAGTTGTCCAGATATTCCCGACGGATCCGCTCACGCTCCGCCGGCGGCTGGGCGGCCGCCTTCACCGGTGGCGGCGGCGGTTGGGCCTCGCCGTCCAAAATTTCAACCACGCGGCTGATCCGGCTCACGGTCAGCGGTGTGAATCGCCGCTCCCAGACGGTTTCCAAGCGGTAGTCGGGACCCAGCACATCATCCCATTGCACGGTGAGCTCGCCCGTTTCCGGGTTCACATCCAGCCGTTGGTAAACGTAAAAGGCACTGAAGGTGTGGTTGCGGTGGTTGAAGAGCAGACTCTCCTTGTTTAGCACGGTCTGCATCATCGGGGTTGCGGACACGCGGTGGGTGATCCAGAAGATCGAGCTGTTGTCGATGAAGAGGTAGTCCTTCTCGGGATGCGCCGCCATGAACTCGCGGCGCCAGGCGATTTCCCGGCCGATGTAATAGTCCAGCGAGTAATCGTGCCGGGCCATCGAGGGCAGCGAAGCCCCGAAGAGCCCCGCCAAGGCCAGCCCGGCCAACACGCGCCACCGCGCCGGACCGCCGCGAAACTCGGCCGCCACCGCGATGACGGCCAGCACCAGCCAGAGATTGAGCGGCAGGCTCAGGCGGCGAATCACGGGATCGTCAAACCGCCCCCAGAAATAGCCCATCAGCAGCGCCGTATGGGCGGCAAAGCCCAACGCGAACACCGCCAGCGCGGCCTGGGCGGGTGCCACGGTATGCAACCGCGGCAAAGTGCGGACCATCCAGAGCACAAAAAAAGGCAGGGCGACGAAGCCCAGCACCGCCAGGAGCAGCGAATTCGACTGCTCGCCCGTGGTGTCGAAAAAGAAATTCAGGGCATGGGCGAGGTTGTCCGGCACATAGGCCGGTGAAAACGGACGTTCGTAGCCAGGCTGGCTCGCCAGTTCCCACGCCGACTCCCGCGCCCGGAAGACCCGGTTGTGCAAGGCGTAGGGCACGAGCAGCAACGGGCTGAAAACCACGGTCCAGGACAACACCGGCCGCCGCTCGCGCCACCAGATCCACAGGATCAACAGGACCACCGGCAGCAAAAAAAGCACCGACTCGTAGCGGGTCAGAGCCAGCAACACGGCCGAAAGCACCAAGGCTTCCTGCGAACCGGCATCGCGGCGTTCCACCCAGCGCATCGCCAGCAGCAGGGTGGACAGGATCATCACCAGATTGAGCAGCTCAAAGCCTCCGCCCGTCGCATTTTGTGCCAACAAGGGCAACGTGGTCAGCAAGAGGACCGCCAGCGCCCCGGCACCGCGGCCGGCCAGTCGGCAGCCACACGCATAGGCGAGCCCCAGCAGCACAAAGGTCAGCAGCGTGTTGAGGACAAAAACGTTCTCCGGGCGGTAGCCGGTAAAATCATGCAACAGGGAAACCAGGAAAGGCTGCAGCAGCGGCCGCTTGTCGAGTTCGCCCCCCAGGATTTGGAACGCTCCCTGGATGTCGTGTCCGCGCATCGGCACCAGGGCCATCTTCTCGAAGTGCAGGCTCATGGAGGTGCCCAGCAGCATCGCCTCATCCATCAGGATCTTGAACCCATAGTCCTCATGCACGAGCAACAGCAACCCGCAGCCCCCGATCAGGACCAGCGGCCAGCGCGGGGCGGCGCGCAATTGTTCCCGCCACTGTGGCCAATCCGCCCGGACCAGCCGGATCAGGCTCAGGCCAAACAGAGCCGTGATCAAAAGCATCGCCCAGTAACCGCCATAAATCATGAACTGGAGCGACTGGTCGGCACTCAGCGTGAAAAAACCCAGGGCAAGGGCGAGCAACCCGGACAAGACCAGCACGGCCAGCCGGCGATCACTCATGTAGGCAGCGGTCGGAAGATTCATGGGGCTGGCTCAAGGCAACGGGTATGCAGCCGGGCGGGCAAAACAAAAGGCCACCGGAACGAGGGACAAAAAAGCCGCCTGTGTTGAACAGGCGGCTTGAAAGCTAAACCAACGAATCCCGGTTAGGGAGCGTAGGTGATCGTGCGGGAACCGGCGATGCTGGAGATCGTGATCGCGATGCCCTGCGTGTAGTGGGCGGGATAGGTCTCGCCGGCCACGGTGTTGACCGCCTTCACGTAGGCAGCCGCGCCAACCAGGTTGGACGAGGCCACGGTGGAAACACCGTTCTCAAGGAAATACTGGTCAGCACCAGCGGAGAGCTGACGGGCATTGTTGAGGACGGCCTTGTCCTGCGAGGACTGGCGGACCTTCTGGAAGGCCGGGATCGCCATGGCGGCCAGAAGACCGATGATGACGACCACGATCATGATTTCGACGAGGGTGAAACCCTTGGAGCTGTTCTTTTTCATGGATGTGTATGGATTATTATTAACGAAGCTCAGACGCGAGCAGTGGTGCAAATCATCATCATTAGCGCAGGCGCCTCAAGATTAAAAACTCGTGAATACCGACGCTCTACGAAAACCGCACCTGCAACTTTTCCGGTTCAAAAATGACGTAAATTTCCCAATCCCGGGTTAATGGCTCGCCTTTCCGGGCAATTGAATATTTATTACGTAAACCACATCCAGAACATGAGTTTGTGCCACCATACCACCCGGAGACGTCTTTTTTCATACCAACCGCCAAGCTTCACCTTCCGGGTCTTGAGCCTGACGATTTTGTCACTCTTTTCGATCTCCGGCCAAGCAGCGGAACTCCATTTCAACAATGGAGATAGGATAACCGGCGAGGTCGTCCGGCGCGTGGACGGCAAGATCCACTTTCTCTCCCCCGTGCTGGGCAACTTGGTAATCGCCGAAACGGAGGCCGTCATCATCGAGACCCCGGATACGCCCGCTGAAAGCCTGACCGGGCTGCCTCCGGTGATCGAGCAGGTGCGCCTGCGCGACGCCGATGTCCCGCGGCCCGATCCGCGGCCGGCCCCGCCGCCGAAATGGAAGGGGAAGATCGAATTCGGCTTCAACAACCAGACCGGCCGCACGGAAACCCACAGCCTGAACCTGCGCGGCGAAACCACCTACGCCAAAGACCGGAGCAGCTACCGGCTCAACGCCCGCTATCTTTACGGTGAAAGCACGGGGCTCATCACCAGCGACCGCCGCGACGCCGGCTTCCGCTGGCGCCACGATCTCTCCGGCCGGATTTTCGCGCAGGCGGTGACCAGCTATTTCAGCGACCGGGTGGCCAGGGTGGACATCAACCTGGAGCAAAACGCCGGCTTCGGTTACAAATTTCATGAACAGGAGCGCAGCAAGGCCTCGGTCGGCGCCGGCCTCACGCTGCAGTATCGCGAAGCCGACGGGGTCGAGAACGGCACCACGGTGCTGGGCGAGCTTTTCCAGGACTACACCTACAAGATCAACGGCCGCCTCACCTTCTCCCAGGACATCAACGCCCTCTACTCGCCCGACGCCCGCACCCGCACGCTCCTCATCGCCGTCCCGACCCTCAGCGAGGAAGCCGAAAACTACAAAATCCGCTTCAACAGCACCCTGCAGGGCAAGCTCTCCGAGCGCATCTCCCTCAACCTGCGC
>JAHCLN010000006.1 GCA_026125215.1 Opitutaceae bacterium | reverse complement strand
TCGGTTTCGATCCCCAGCGACAGCGGAGACACGTCGAGCAGCACCACGTCCTTCACGTCGCCGGTGATGATCGCCCCTTGAATGGCCGCACCAATCGACACCACTTCATCGGGATTCACGCCGCGGTGCGGCTCTTTCCCTTTGAAGATTTTCTTGACCATCTCCTGCACTTTGGGCACGCGGGTCGAACCGCCCACCAGCACGATTTCATCGATCTGCTCGGGCGAGAGCTTGGCGTCCTTCAGCGCGTTTTCGACCGGAATCCGGCAGCGTTCGACCAGGTCGTCAATCAGACGCTCGAAGTCCGACCGCGAAATCGACATCTGCAGGTGCTTGGCCCCCGATGCGTCGTACGAAATGAACGGCAGGTTGATGTCGGTCGTCTGCTGCGACGACAGTTCCTTCTTCGCCTTCTCCGCGGCTTCACGCAGACGCTGCAGCGCCATGGCGTCTTTCCGCAGATCGATGCCATGTTCCTTCTGGAACTGCTCTGAAATGTGGTTGACCAGCCGCTGATCGAAGTCGTCGCCGCCCAAGTGCGTATCGCCATTGGTGCTGAGCACTTCGATCAGGTCATCACCGATCTCGAGGACGGAAACGTCAAAGGTGCCGCCGCCGAGGTCGAACACGGCGATCTTCTCGTCCTTCTTCTTGTCGAGGCCGTAGGCGAGCGAGGCGGCGGTGGGCTCGTTGATGATGCGGAGGACCTCGAGGCCGGCGATCTTGCCGGCGTCCTTGGTGGCCTGGCGCTGCGAGTCGTTGAAATAGGCGGGCACGGTGATCACGGCCTGCGTGATCTTCTCGCCGAGGTAGGCCTCGGCGTCGGCCTTCAGCTTGCCGAGAACGAAGGCGGAAATCTGCTGCGGGGCGAACTGCTCGGTCTTGTCGCCGTTCTGCACCTCGATGTAGGCGTCGCCGTTTTTGCCTTCGACAACCTTGAAGGGCATGTTGGCGGCCTCGGCCTTGACCTCGGAGAATTTGCGGCCGATGAGGCGCTTCGCCGAGAAAATGGTGTTGCGCGGGTTCGTCACGGCCTGGCGTTTGGCCGCCTGGCCGACGAGACGCTCGCCGCTCTTGGTGAACGCCACCACGGAGGGCGTGGTGCGGGCGCCCTCGGCATTCGGAATGACCACCGGCTCGCCGCCTTCCATGACGGCCATGCAGGAGTTGGTGGTGCCCAGGTCGATGCCTAAAATTTTGCTCATGATGCCCAATCCTAAGCAACACGCGTGCCCTGTTTTTTACAATTGTGTTAGTATATAAATATAAGATATTTAAAAAATTATTCTGCCCCAGCAAGGCCCGCAAACCGTCCTCCTTCACGTCATCCTGTCACACTTTGTGACACAGTCGGTTCATTCACGGCCAAACGTGTCACATTTCCCTGACACAGTTGAATTTCCCGCCGAGGCCCCTACCCTCCGGACATGGAAATGGAAATCGTGGTGCCCGAAGAGGTGCCGGTGATGACGCTGCCCAATCTGGTCTTTTTCCCACAGGCCCTCCTCCCCCTCCATATCTTCGAGCCCCGCTACCGGCAGATGCTGCGCGAGGTGCTCGCTTCCAACCGCCTCTTTGCCGTCGCCGGCATCGATCCCGCCCGCGCCGAAGACCCCGAGGCCTTCGAACCCCCGCATCGGGTGGCAACCGTCGGCATCGTCCGCGCCTGCCAGAAAAACGAAAACGGCACCTCCAATCTTTTGATCCAGGGTCTCTGCCGCGTGGAATTTCTCGAGATCGTCAGCGAACAGCCCTTCCGCCGCGTGCGCATCCGCACCCTCTCGAGCCAGCCGGGAGGCGACGCCGACGAACACGACCGTCTCCGCACCGAACTCGCCCGGCTCATCGCGCTCAAGCGCAAGTTCGGCTCGCCCCTGCCCAAGGAGATGGCCGATTTTCTGCGCACGGTGAAGGATCCGGAAACGTTCGTGGACCTCGCGGCCTTCAGTCTCTGCGACGACAGCGGCCTGAAGCAGCGCCTGCTCGAATCCCTGGATGTGCGCCAACGCCTCCAGCTTTTCGCCACCCACCTCCGCCGCGAAGTCGCGGAACTCCGCCTCCACCACAAGCTGCAGGGTGGCCTCGCCGACGACCGCATTGCGGAAAATTAACAACCCCGCCACGGCGGGACGCCGGACGGGGTTGAAAATGGAGCCGAGCATCGGACTTGAACCGACGACCCACGCTTTACGAAAGCGTTGCTCTACCAACTGAGCTAGCTCGGCAAATTACTGTTGGAACAATGAGTTACGAATGAACTTTTGCCCCGGGATATTGGAGTTGTCACCCGCTTTTGTCACCATATGCTTTTGAGCATGAAAACCGAAGCTCTTGGACAGGCTAAGGCGGCTCGTAAGTTGGTGTTTCATCGGGTGGCGGAAAACCTCTATCGCTTGGAACAGAGTGGCGGGTATTACGCTTTGCTCAAGCGGGGTGACAAGCAATTTCGCCGGTCGCTCAAGACCAAGGACCGCAAGCTGGCCGAGCGACGGCTGGCCGAACTCCGCAGCCAGGTCTCGAACCTGCGGGTGACCGAGGATGCGCGCTCTTCCTTTGAGGAAGTGGCCAAGCGGTGGATGGCCTCAACGGTGCATAGCCTGAAGCCCAGGTCGGCCCAGCGACGGGAAGAATGCGCTGCCACGCTGGCCCCCTACTTCGCCAGCGTCACGATTCGGAACATCCAGCGGCACCATTGCGAGCGGTGGGCGGCGGAGCGTTCGCCCAAGGTGGCTGGGATGACGTTTAACCGGGAATTGGAGCTGATGCGGTCGGTGTTCAATTACGCGATCAAGCTGGGGCTGATGTTGAACAACCCTGCGGCCGACATCCCGCGCCGGAAGGTGGTGCAGGCCCGGATTGAGATTCCGAGCAAGGAGCAGTTCCACAAGCTGATTGCCGCCATCCGGGAGTCCGACGGCCGGGCCGACAGCCAGCGCAAGGCCAAGGATGGGGCCGATCTGGTCGAACTGCTGGCCTACTCGGGGTGCCGGTTGTCGGAAGGGACGTCGCTGCAATGGAAGCACGTGGATTTCGAGAAGAACACCGTGACGATTACCGGCGGTGAAGGAGGCACGAAGAACCACGAGACCCGGACCGTGCCCATGACGTCAGCCCTGCGGTCGCTCCTGGAGCGGCTGAGTCTGGAGCAGAAGCCGAAGCCCGAGGATTTCGTGAGCAAGATCGACAGCGCCAAGAAGTGCATCGCCACCGCCTGCCGCCGTCTAGGCTATCCGCATTTTACGCACCACGACTTCAGGCATTTCTTTGCAACCACATGCATTGAATCGGGGGTGGACATTCCCACCGTGAGCAGATGGCTAGGTCACAAAGACGGCGGGGCACTGGCAATGCGTGTTTATGGCCACCTACGACAACAGCACAGCACTACAATGATTCGCCGCGTAATCTTCTAAGACAGTCATGGCCCACGGTAAAAATATAGAGCCAATTTTCTTGCAAATAGCACCCTATTATCGTCGGTCATTTCTAGGATTTTTCCATTAATTAATTGCTCTATTGAAGTCTTCCTTACACTGAACAATTTGGATAAATCCACAAGTGAACCCCTTGGATAATCCAATTTCTCATGCATCGGAATATAGAAATATTTAATAAAGTTACTCTGACCCTCTTTCACTTCATTTCTTCGTAATATTTCAAAGAGTTCCGGTGTAGTCGCCCCATCTGCTTTGCGTATTGGTGCAAGAATACAGCTTGTAACTTTCTCACCGTTTTCGATGGCGATTTCACAAGAATGGGAAAGCACAGCACAATAGCCTGTTTTTAGGCTACCGTTATACGCCCAAGCAGATTGTCCTACAGCTTGAACTCTGTCTAAAGCCAAAGTCGAAACCAGTGGAACGTCTTTGATTACGTCCCCCTGCAGCAGTCTCCCAAAATTGGCTTCGGCATCCGTGAGGAACATTAATCTAAATCGTCGTCGAACGTGATTATATCAGAGACGTCTGTTATGCCGGAAACATTATCAATATCCGCAATGATCTTAGCACTGAGTGCATCTGGCTTTAAGTCTGAAATGTAGATACTATCAAATGGGTCGCTGCCAGATACTGAAACTGCTGCTGCTATTTTTTCGATAAATTCCTGAGTGATCATTTTTTCAGCCAGACATTCAATAAAGGAAGGGTCGTTAATAAGTCCTGCAGCTACTTGGTCCACAATAAAGTCATACTTGGAATTCGAAAGTGTTCCAGTGTGTTGAGCATCTCTTACAATACTAATAGTTGATTGAGGTTTTGTGGCGGTATTCATTGATTCAAAATAATGTCTAAACCTAGCTCATTGGGTGCTGTTCTAGCATAATCCTGCAACGCGGAAAGGACCTTCATAAACTCTTCGCTTGTCCCCTGTTTAGTTGGAGAAGGCTTATTATTTACATCAAGTAGAAGCTGTAGACCAACTTCTTTGATTGTTGCTTGTTCAAGTGGTATATTAACGACCTCACCCGGCTTTATGTCTGCCTGAAATTCACTCGTGTGATATCCTTGAACTGTTATATGCTTAAAGTGATCGCCATGCCTTACTCCATACATGAAATGAAATGCGGATAGGTTATCACCTGGGTCCGGTATGGTCAGAAGTTTTTTAAAAGCCGGATGAACTGCTTGGATAGCGGTCTTTGCATGCCTTGTTGGATATTGAACCGTAAGAACAGCTCCTACCCAATCTGCCCTTGGAGCTACAGTTAACATTTCACCAAATAGTCCCTTTAGGACATCGCCGAAATACTTTACCGAGGCGTCAACAGAGCCAGACACATGCTCTGGGGGGGAAAGACGCATCTCGATGCGATTTAAAGCGACCTGAACAAATGTATTTTGGGCAATGATGAGGCTACGCGGTATTTCTGCGGGCGCGTTATGACTCGAGACCTTAGGATTTATTCGCTGGCCATTTAAAGCTTTGGACAGTTTGTTTAAAACAGTGTCCAAGCGCGATAGTAGCGATTCTTGGGCAGGAAACGCCGTTACGAACTGGACTTGGGCAATCTGCAAAGGTAGGAAGAGTTGAATGACTTTCACGCAGCCTGCTTGGGCATAGCAAGCTTCAAGGTTTTAAAAATGTGACTTAGCATAATCTCAAGAGTTCCACTAGCTGGACACTTATTAACCATAGAAACAAGGAAAAGGCCCGGTGCCGATGCGGTGCGGCCTGACGGCCGCATCCGCATCCGGAACCGGGCCGATTTCCTGAGTTTGTCAGGGTGATGAACTAGTTTCGGTTTGGGATGGCCCGAGCGGTCCAGCCGGGGGAATAAAAAGCGCCACGAAATGTCATCCCGCCGTTACTCCGATTGCTCGGTTTCACTTTGGTCTGACCCTTCGTGGCGCTGGGATTCCTACGACTCGCGTCCTGTTCGGCCACGAGACGCCGGCTCGCCAGGGCGAGCTTCTTGCGTCGCCTAGCCCGACGCGCTTTCCGGGCCGGTGATCTCTTCACCGGCGGTGACCACCAACCGCTCGCGGTCCATCCGGTAACGGGTGACTTTGAGCGTGAGGGTGTGGAACTGCGGCAACTGCGGGTAGGCGGTCACCTTGTCCCCTTCCACTTTCACTTCGGGGTTTTCGCTCGGGCTGAGGTATTGCTCGAAGAGCACGACCCCGGGTTGGGTGGCGATCTCGTGCTGGACTCTGACAACGGTTCCGGAGCCGTCCTTGCGTTGGAACGCATGGGCGGAGCTGGATACCACTAGGCCGCGGAGGTAAAGACCCCCGGTGCTGATTCTGACTGGTTTCTTATCCATGGGATGAGTTGGGTTAGGTCGTTGATCAGGATATGCCCGTTGCCCAGGTAACGACGGTCCTGAGCGACGGAAAGGATGTGCTCGGCGAGGAGATCCGCGAAGGGAGCGCCGAGGATGAGTTGCCGGAACTGTTCGCCGGTTTGGAGCAGCGCGGTGCGGGACCAGCGGAGGAGGCGTTCGCCGATGAGGCTGGTTTTGCGTTTGCGGCCGGTGGGCTTCGACGGGGGTTTGGCGGCGGCCGGCGTGCGGTAGAAGCCGCGGGAGGACTGGAACACGCGGAGGCGGGTGCGGTTTTTGATCCAGTCGGGCAGGCCGGCGCCTTTGGTGACGTATTTCAGGAGGTAGTGAAATTCGTCGTTGCGGATGCGGCGGACGTTGGTGCGGCCGTAGGCCCAGATGTCGTTGAGGAGCGGGCCGGGCAGAAAGCGGCGGGTGAGGAAGACGACGTGGAAATGCGCCCAGCCGTTTTCGTGAAACTCCACTTTGACGCAGTAGGGGGCATCAATGACGTAGCGCCTGCCCTCCCACTCCACGCCGCGGCGGAGTTTGAAGAAGACGCGGCGGAGCTGGTCGCGGCCGGTCTCGAAGGCGAGGGACGGATTGGCGAAGAGGGTTGGGTTGAGGGTGAAGGTCAGAAAGAGCCTGCCGCCGACGTCGGGCAGCCGGGGTTTGAGCTTCGCGAGGACTTTCCAGATGCCGACGGGGTGGAACCATGAGGCGGGATGGTAGGGCCGGAGGATGCTGGCGGGGTTGGGCGCGTGTGCGTAGGCGCGCGCCAGGTCGGGATAGTGGCGAGGGTCCACGCTCATGGCTCGAGATGCGCGGAGGTTTCGCGGAGGAACCGCTCGATCTCCCAGACGGGATAGAGCGGCCGACGGGTGGCCCGGGAGGGCCGGAGCAGACCGCGCTTGGCGAGGCGGTCCACGGTGATCGCGCTGAGGCCGAGACATTCGCCGGCCTCTTCGCGGGTGAGCGCCAGTTTGGGCGGCGCACTGGTGAGGGTTTCTGAATTCATGAGCGCACCTTAGCGCCCTGAATTTCTCGCGCAGGAGATTGGGACACCACGCCGGGTGCCACCGTCCCAATCTCTATCGCTCTGAATTTGGTCGGGGTCCGGGCTGGCGCTTGGTGGTCAGGCCGAGGCGCTCACGTCGCTTTTTTAGCGTGCCCGGCATCAGGCGCTGCCCGGTTCTGGCGAGAATGATGTCCGAGAGTTCCTCGGCGGTGAGAAGGTTGTATTTGTTGCGCAGCCAATTCAGCGCCAGCTCGTAATTGATCTGGTCGATTTCCTTTTCCGGTTCGCTAAACACCCGGGCGAATTCGCACATCCAGGTTGTGCCGACCGGATTGGTGCGCTGCCAGGTGATGACTTCGTCCTCGGTCATGCAATGGGCCATCTCGGCAAAGTAGGCTTGGACTGCTTCCTTCTCGTATTTTGCGCGTTCCGTCGGGTCTTCGCATTCGTCGGCCTTGCAAATCAGTTCAACGGTTTTGGGCTGCATGCCCGCGAAGACCTTGAGGCGGGCTTGATATAGGTCCTTATCGTCGATGTTGCCAGACTGGGGCGGGCCAAGCTTCGCCTCCGGAAACCGGTTTTCAATGTAGGCCAGATCGTCTTCGGTGGCTGCAAACATCGATGCCAAATCCTGCAGCTCCTTCTTGGTTTTACCTTTGAAACGCACCATGTGCTGGAACGCTTTCTGGGCGTCTTCCTCGGATGCGTCAGGATCGAGATAGTCGATCAGGTCGGCTTCCTCCTGCCCGTCCTCGTATCGCTGCCAGACCGCCACAGCCCAAATCTCCCGGTCGGGCTTCACGCCTTCGTAAACCGCGCGCATGAAATGGTTCTGCGAGGTGTCGATGTCTCCGGCTTTGATTTTTCCCAAGGCAACGAATTCCCGGACCCAATAGGTCGGGCACAGTTCGATCCGGTCGCGATGCTCGACGAGGGTAACGCCGGCGAATGGAGGCACCAGCCGAGTGGCTGGGAGTTGAGCAACTAACTTACGGGTCGTTGCTCTACCCTCTGAATTGTTGTCACCCTGAGTTGTCACCCGATGTTCAAATTTCCGACTTTTGACGAGAATTGAGGCTCATTCAGGATGATGACACAAATTTCGCAATTCTCTGCCATGAAGACACTAGTTGAAGCAGGATTAGCCAAGACCACTCAGGAAATTTTGTAAGTGTCTGATTACGAAAGCGTTGCTCTACCAACTGAGCTAGCTCGGCGCTGAGGGGATTGCGGAAGAAACCCGTCGCCAAGGCAAGCGCAAGCCTTCATTTCCCCTCCCGTGCCGCCGCTCTCGACCGATCTTTTCGATTATGAACTGCCGCCCCGGCTCGTGGCCCAGACCCCGGCCGCACGGCGCGATGCCTCGCGGCTGCTGGTCGTGGACCGGGCGCGACACACGGTCGCCCACCACGTCTTCTCCGATCTGCCCCGGTTTCTGCAGTCTGGCGACCTGCTCGTCCGCAACACCGCGGCCGTGCTGCCGGCCCGTTTGTCCGCCAGACGGCCCACGGGCGGACAGGTCGAATGCTTCCTGTTGCGGCCGACCGATGGCGGCCAAGTCTGGCGCTGCCTTGTCAAGCCGGGCAAACGGCTACCCGTCGGTGCCACGTTCACCGGCGAAGCGGGGGCGTTTTCCGGCGAAATTCTCGCCAAGGAGGCGGACGGATCGGCCGTGGTGCGTTTTTCCACCCCGGGCGACGAGTCCATCGTAAGCGTGGCCAACCGGCTGGGCCAGGTGCCGCTGCCGCCTTACATTGAGCGGCAGGACGATGCCCGGCAGGGACAGGACCGGGAGCGCTACCAAACCGTTTATGCCAATCCCGCCCGGCAGGTCGCCGTGGCGGCCCCGACCGCAGGCCTGCACTTCACCGAGCCGCTCCTCGCCCAACTGCGCGGCGGCGGCGTGGCGCTGGCGGATGTCATTCTCCATGTCGGCCTCGGCACGTTCAAACCCATCGTGACCGAGACGGTCGAGGAGCATGCGATCCACCGGGAGCTTTATGAACTGCCGGCCGCAACACGGACCGCGCTGGTGCAGCCGGGGCGGCGGCGGGTGGCGGTCGGCACCACGACGGTGCGGACGATCGAGCATTATCTTGCCGCGGGGCCGGTGCCGGAGGGCGATTTTGCCGGCGAAGCCGACATCTATATTTACCCGCCCTTCCGATTCCGCGGCACCGATGCGCTGATCACCAATTTTCACCAGCCCCGCTCCACCCTGCTCTGCCTGGTGTCTGCCTTTCTCACGCCGGGCTCCACGGATGGCATCGCATGGCTCAAGGAAATCTACACCGAGGCCATCGCCCGCGAATACCGCTTTTTCAGCTACGGTGATGCGATGCTGATCCTTTGAGCAGTCGCAGCAAATGCTGCGCCCCGCTTGCAAAGTCGCCGGCGCTGACAAACATCCCGCTTTACCCGTTGATGTCCGCCTCCACCTCAACTTCCCCTACCCACCCGCCCGGCGTCCCGGCGTGGCGGATTTTCCTGCGGTTGCTGGGACCTTTCATCGCCCTCGCCACTTTTGCCCGCTGGGCCGCGTCCGGCTACAACCGCGGCTGGACCAAGAACCGCGTCGAAACGGTGAAGGTGGACGAAATCACCGGCATCGAATACATCGAGTGGGTGGATGCCTTCATCCCCGGCATCGAGCTGCTCAGCCTCGGCGTGGCCGCCGGCCTCCTGCTTTTCGCCGTCACTTTTGTTCCCCGTCGAAAAACCAACCCAACGTAACATGAAAAAACTCGTCCTCCTGTTCGCCACCGCCCTCACCGGTCTCGGCCTCGCCGCCGCCCCCTCGGTCTATGACTTCAAGGACCCCAAGGGCGTCAATGCCATCCAGTTCCACCTCGATTCGTTGCTTGAGCCCATCGCCGGCACCGCGGGCGGCGTCTCCGGCACCGTGAGCTTCGACCCGGCCAATCCCGCCGCTACCACCGGCCGCATCGTCGTCGCCGCCAACTCGCTGAAAGTGTCCAACACCATGATGACCGAGCATCTTCACGGCGACAATTGGCTCAATGTCGCCCAGCACCCGGAGATCGCCTTCGAGCTGGCCGCGCTCACCGACATCAAAACCGAGGGCAACACGACCTCCGCCACCGCCACGGGCAAATTCACGCTGAAGGGCGTGACCAAGGAAATCAGCGTGCCGGTGCGCCTCACCCATCTGGAAGGCGCCTTCGGCAAGCGCATCAACAAGCCCGAGGCCCCCGGCGACCTGTTGGTGTTGCGCGGCGAATTCACCATCCAGCGCGGCGACTACGGCATCCAGCCCGGCCGCAACGAGGACAAGGTCAACCCCGAGGTGAAGCTCACGCTCGCCATCGTCGGCGGCCCGGTCCAAGGCTGAACTTTACCGGATAACCGCCAACCAGCAGGCCCGCCCGCCGAATGCTCGGCGAAGGCGGGCCTTTCTTTTTGTCCCCACCCTGCTACCGTGGCCCCGTGACGCCTGATGAAATTCAAACCCTGATCGACGACGCCACCTTCGACTACTCGATGGGCGACACCGATCCGGCCCTCGCCAAGCTGGCCCGCGCGACCGCGGCTGCGCCCGACTCGTTCGAAGCCTGGCACGCGCTGGCCGAGATCAATTTCAGCCTCCGCCGGCTCGACGCCGCCCTGGCCGCCGCGGAAAAGGCCCATGCGCTCCGGCCGGACGATCTCTTCATCAACACCACCCTCTCCCGCATCTGGATGGAGCGCGGCGACAAGCCGACCGCGGAAAAATTCGGCGCCCAGGCCAAAATCCTCAGTTGGAAGGACCAGCTGAAGAACCCCGCAGAGCAAGCGGATGGCATTAACTGACTGACGGCTCGTTGACAGGTTTCCACCCCTCTACCTAGCCTGACTGAAATGGAAAAACCCACCTACGCGCTGGAATTCGAGAAGCCGCTCCGCGAGCTCTCGAAGCAACTTGAGGCCCTGCAGCAGCAGTCCTTGGAAACCAGCGTGGATCTCAAGGCCGAGATCCAGTCCATCGAACGGAAGATCGAGGCCACCCAGCGCGAGATCTACACCAACCTCACCCCGTGGCAGCGCGTGCAGATCGCCCGGCACCCCAAGCGCCCCTACGCCTTGGACTATGTGGGCCAGATCCTCGAGAATTTCCAGGAGCTGCACGGCGACCGGCAGTATAACGACGACCGCGCCCTGATTGGTGGCACGGCCTTCTTCAACGGCGAAGCCATCATGGTCGTCGCCCAGCAGAAAGGCCGCGACACCAAGGAGAAGATCGCGCGCAATTTCGGCATGCCCCAGCCCGAGGGCTACCGCAAGGCCCTCCGCCTGATGAAGCTGGCCGAGAAGTTCCGGCTGCCGCTGCTGTGCTTCATTGACACGCCCGGTGCCTATCCGGGCATCGAGTCCGAGGCCCGGCACGTCTCCGAAGCCATCGCCGTCAACCTGCGGGAAATGGCCATGCTGAAGACCCCTTCCATTGCCGTGGTCGTCGGCGAAGGCGGCTCGGGCGGCGCCCTTGGCATCGGCGTGACCGATCGCGTGCTCATTTTCGAGAACAGCTATTACTCCGTGATCTCGCCCGAAGGCTGCGCGGCCATTCTGTGGAAGGACGGCGCCGCCGCCCCGAAGGCCGCCGAGGCGCTAAAGCTCAACGCCGCCACCCTGGAGACCTTGGGCGTCGTGGACGAGGTGATCGCCGAGCCGATGGGCGGAGCCCACTACGACCCCGCGCAGGCCGCCGCCACCCTGCGGTATGCGCTGCAAAAACACCTGAACGACCTCCGCGGCCTGAATGCGGAAAAACTGCTGGCCATGCGCTACGAACGCTACCGCCGGCTGGGCGTATTCGAGGAAGCCGCCGCAGCCCGCTGAGCCGCCCTCAGCGGGCGGTCAGCAGCTCGATTTTCGTGGTCTGCGCGGATCCCGGCGCGATCTCGACCAGCGCACCGGAAAGCCGCACATCGCCCGTCGCCACCTCGAACCGGCGCGGCATGCCGTCGAGAAACTTTGCGATCACCGGCTCGGTCTCGCGGCCAAGCACCGAGGCATAGGGGCCGGTCATGCCGACATCGCAGATAAACCCGGTGCCTTTGGGCAAAACCTGCGCATCCGCCGTCGGCACATGCGTGTGGGTGCCGATGACGGCCGTCACCCGCCCGTCGAGATACCAGCCGAGCGCCTGTTTTTCCGAAGTCGCCTCCGCATGCACCTCCACGATGATCGCATCGGCCTGCGCCCGCAGCTGCTCGAGCATCCGGTCTGCACAGAGAAAAGGACACTCGGCCTTCATCCCCAGATACTGGCGGCCCAGCACGGTGAACACGGCGAGCCGAAAGCCACGCGCCTCGATCACGAGATGGTCCCAGCCCGGACAGGATCGCGGCAGGTTCGCCGGCCGGCACACGCGCTCCATCTGCCCAATCTCGTTTTCCCAGCCGCGCTGGTCCCACACATGGTCGCCCAAGGTGAGGGCGTCCACCCCGCCGGCCAGCAGCGAGCGCGCGATGCCCCCCGTGATGCCCGCCCCCGCCGCGGCGTTCTCGGCATTGGCGATGACAAAATCCACGGCATGCTCCGTGCGGAGCCGCGGCAGCCGGTCGAGCACGAGCTCGCGGCCGGGCCGGCCCACGATGTCACCGATGAAAAGCAGTTTCAGCATGGGCCGAAAATGCCGCCCGGATCCGGCCGCGCCAATGGCTAAATGTTATGACAAATCCCCCGTGCCGAGGCTTGCCGACCCCGCCCGGCGGCGCTTTGCTCGTCTCCCTTTGTCCCGACCATGAAATCCTCGACCTCTCCCGCTGCGTTTCCCAAGCCCGAAATCGGTCGCGAAATGAAGGGCGCCGACGCTGTCGTCCAGTGCCTCATCCGCGAGCAGGTCGATGTCATTTTCGCCTATCCCGGCGGCGCCTCCCAGGAACTGCACCAGGCCCTGGCCCGGACCGACAAGATCCGCGTCATCCTCCCCCGCCACGAACAGGGCGGCTCCTTCGCCGCCGAGGGCTATGCCCGAGCCACCGGCCGGGTCGGCGTGTGCATGGCGACCAGCGGTCCCGGCGCCACCAATCTCGTGTCGGCCATCGCCGACGCGTTCATGGATTCCGTGCCGCTCGTGGCCATCACCGGCCAGGTGTTCACCAAATACATCGGCAAGATGGCGTTTCAGGAGACCGACTTCTACGGCATGACGCTGCCGATCGTGAAGCACTCCTACCTCATCACGAACGTCCACGACCTGCCGCGCATCTTCAAGGAGGCCTTTCACCTCGCGCGCAGCGGCCGGCCCGGCCCGGTGATCATCGACATCCCGAAGGACGTGCAGCAGGCGAAGTTCCAGCCCGTGTTTCCCGCCACGGTGGAATTTTCCAACCCCTACATCGCGCGGGAGCACAAGGCCGACGACGAATCGCTCCGCGAAGTGCTCGGTCTCATCGCCGAGGCCAAAAAGCCCGTGCTCTATGTCGGCGGCGGCATCATCTCCGCCAACGCCCACGTGGAGCTGAAGGCCTTCGCCGAGCGCGCCAACATCCAGGTGGCCACCACCCTCATGGGCGTGGGCGCCTTCCCGGAAACCCACCCGCTCTCGCTCCAGTGGTTTGGCATGCACGGCTCCGCCTACGGCAACTGGGCCGTGGACCAGTGCGACCTGCTCATCTGCGCCGGCGCACGCTTCGACGACCGCATCACCGGCGACACCAAGCACTTCGCGACCCACGCCAAGATCGTCCACATCGACATCGACGCCTCCGAACACCACAAGAACAAGCGCGCCCACCTTGCCATCACCGGCGACGTGAAGCACGCCCTCGGCCGGCTCACCGAGCTGGCTGACGCCGCGAAGTTCAAGGCCCCCGACACCAAGGCTTGGCACGCGCAGGTGGCCAAGTGGAAGCAGGAGCATCCCTTCGACGGCAAAGCCGGCTTCGGCGACAGCCCGCACATCCTCCCGCAGGAAGCCGTGGCCACGCTCTACGAGCTCACCCGGGGCGACGCCATCATCACCACCGGCGTGGGCCAGCACCAGATGTGGGCCGCACAATTCTACCGCTTCAACGAGCCCCGCCGCTACATCAGCTCGCTCGGCCTCGGCGCGATGGGCTTCGGCTATCCCGCCGCCATGGGCGCCAAGGTCGCCTGCCCCGACAAACAGGTCATCGACATCGACGGCGACGGCTCCTTCGTCATGAACGTGCAGGAACTCGCCACCTGCCACATCGAGAAGATCGCCGCCAAGGCCATGATCCTGAACAACCAGCACCTCGGCATGGTCGTGCAGTGGGAGGACCGCTTCTACGGCAGCATCCGCGGCAACACCATCCTCGGCGACGAGAAGAACATCGGCAGCCCAGACAATCCCGCCGGCCTCTATCCCGACTTCGTGAAGGTCGCGGAAGGCTTTGGCGTGAAGGGGCGCCGCGTGATCAAAAAGAGCGAACTCCGCGAAGCCATCCAGGAGATGCTCGACCACGACGGCCCCTACGTCCTCGACGTGATCGTGCCCTACACCGAACACGTGCTCCCCATGATCCCCGCCGGCAAGACGGTGAAGGACATGCTGCTGAAGTAAGCCGCCCGGACCTTACGGCCTCACTCGTCCGCTGCCTGTCCCTTCGGCACCGGTCCGGTCCACCGGGGCATTTGCCCCGCTCCACCCCGCGCTGTTTGTCATCTATTATATGACAACTGGTGCGGGCCGGAAACCGGCTTCAGCATCAGCTAGGACCGTCGCGGCCTCATTTCTCCTTCATCACATACACGCCGTCCCAATCCGCCGGCGGCGGCTCGTGCTTGTAGTGCTCGGTGATGCCGATGTAAACGAGCGAGGGGTTGCTCGACACGCCGGGAGTGATGCCCGGCTGGTTGGGCTCCAGCATCGCGCTCTTTTTGAAGAGAGCGATGGCCCCGTCCCAGTCGCGGGCGTAGTGCTTCTCCAGTCCCTGCGAGAACAGGGCGAAACATTCACGGGCCTGGTCGCTCGTGTGCTCCTTGAGCCCGGCAATCTCGTGGATCGGCACCGCCTGGGTGCGGCCCTTGACGACGATGCGGCCCAGCGGGCGAAAGACCACATGGTCGCCGCCGTGCTCCACGCAGGCCAGCCGTGTGGCCTCGGCGCACATCGTGTAGGCGCCCCAGCTCTTGGCGCCGCTCTCCATGCGGGCGGCGAGGTTCACGTTGTCGCCCATCATGGTGTAGTTGAAGCGCGTGCGGCTGCCCATGTTGCCGATCATGCAGACGCCGGTGTTGAGGCCGATGCGGGTCTGCATGTTGTGCACGATTTCCGGCCATTTGCCGGTCTCGGACCGCCATTTCTGCCGCAGCTCGGCCAGTTTCAGGTGCACGAGCTGCGTGGCCACGCAGGCCCGGTAGGCGTGATCCTTCAGGGGCAAGGGGGCGCCGAACATCGCGACCACGGCGTCGCCGATGTATTTGTCGAGCGTGCCGCCCTGCGCCTGCACGATGTCGGTGCAGGCCGTCAGGTATTCGTTCATCAGGTCCACCAGCGGACCGGAGCCGAGCTTTTCCGAGAACGTGGAGAAGGACTGGATGTCGCTGAAATAGGCCGTGATTTCACCGTCGTGGCCGCCGAGCTGCGGATCCTCGCCGGACTCCACCATGCGCTCCACGAGTTGCGGCGACACATACGCGCCGAACATGCCCTTGATGCGGCCCTTCTGCTTCTCCTCGACGATCAGCTGCCAGATGATGGCGGCGAAGCTCGTGCTCAGGGCCGCCGCCAGCGGTGCGACCATCGGCAACACGATGTGATGGTCGGCAAACAGCCGGAAGGAAAACCACACGTAGGCGGTGAGCAGCAGCGCGGCCGTGAGCTTGGTGCGGGCCCCCTTGGTGCCACCGGCGGCCGCAAACGCGCTGACCAGCAGCGTCAGCGCGAAGATGATACCGTGCTTCGTCGCCGGGGAAAGCCGGTTGAGGTAGAGCCCCGAGGCGATGGTTTTCACCATGTTGCCGTGCACCCCGACCTTGGGCACCGGGATTTCGTCAAACGAGGTCACGGCCAGATCCTGCAGGAGCGGATCCACCGGGCCGATCAGCACCACCGCGTCGCGGAAGTCGGGCTGGGCGAAAAAGCGCTCCGCCGCGGTGCGCTCCGCCTCGTCCTCCGACGCCAGCATGTCGGCATACTGGTAGACGGTGGAGAAGCTGATGCGCGGATTGTGCGCAGGCGACATCCAGCGCGAAAACCAGTTGATCTCCACCATCTGCCGGTCGATGAGCGGAATGCGCGCGGCCCGCGTGCCGTCCGGCCGCACCAGATCGATGTGGTCGTCGGCAATCTTCACCCCGTCGGGGGTGACCCCGAAATGCAGCCGGGCCAGCTCCACCGACATGTGGTGGTAGGTCCGCACGTAACTCGGCGCATAGGCCGGCACCATCCGCGTTTCCCCGTGCAGCGAATCAATCAGTCCCACCGTGGCCGGGGACCAGAGGCGGCGGGGATCATTTTCGCTGATCCGGAAAGCAGGCGCCTCCGGCGGCTCGGCGCTGTCAATATCCTTGAGCCGGCTGACCAGCGGCAGCGTGCGGTAAACCAGCCGGCCGTTGATATCGCGGTCCACCGAGGCCGCATAGGACGCCGCGACCACGACCGGCGGATTCTTCGCGAGATAGCGGGCGAGCTCGCGGTTGCCCTCCACGCGTTTGCGCCAGTCGATGGCCTCGGCCACGCCGGTTTCGGAAAACACGATGTCCACGCCCACCGCCTTGACGCCGGCCTTTTCAATCAAAGCGGGCAACACCCGGGCGAAATAACTGCGGCTCCACGGAAACCCGCCGATCTCGCTCAGCGCCTGCGAGTCGATGTCCACATACACGACCTTGACGGGACTCTCGATCGGCCCGCGAAACTGGAACCGCCAGTCCGTGGTCCGGTTTTCCAAAAAATCCAGCCAGCCCAAATGCGCGCAGATGCTCCAGAGCAGCGGTATCGGCAAAAGCACGAGCCAGCGCAGGTGGGACGTGATCTTCGCCTTCGGGGGAGCCATCGGCCACAATTCCTAGGCCGATTTGCGCGTGAAGCCATGAGAAAATCCGCCGCACCACGCCTCCGTTCGGAAACAAAAAAGCCGGATCCGAAGATCCGGCTTTTTGGCTTGCGCGGGGCTTATCCGCGGCCGTCGCCCGGCGTGGTCCGGGGCGGGGCCCCGTCGGCCGGTGGCGGTGGCGGTGAATCGGTCCGGGGTGGCGTGATCACGGTTTCGGCCACGACCGTGGCGATTTGCTGCACCGTCTGGGCCAACTGCGCCAGTGTGGTCGGTGCGGCATCCCGCACGACGATCGGCGGCGCACCGTCAATCACGACGCTGACCGCGCCGGTCTCGGCATCGACGGTCACGTCAAACACGACTTCGATTTCCTGGTTGTCCGGCACCGAGGTTTCGGTGGGCAGGTTGACCGAGCCCGAGGCCAGCACGACATTGCCCTCGAGCGTGGTGAGCGAGAAGAAGGCCTTGCCGGTGCCATCGGGCCGGAAGACGATCCGGAAGGTGGTGCCGCGGATACCGGCGGCGCCGACCGGGGTCTGGACCTCGAAGCTGGAACCGGCGTCGTAGTTCAGCTTCTTGACGTTGCCCACCAGTTCGCCGCGGCTGAGATTGAGCCGGGTGCGCGAAGCCGAAGGCTCGGCGGTGAGCTGCGCGACGGAGATTTCATCGGCAAAAGGGTCCTGGGTGAATTCATCGATCGCCAGGGAGGTTTCCTGCGCGAGGTTCATCGTGGCGCCGTTGGAAAACACGAGCACCACGCTGGAATTCTGGGCCGTGTTGACGACATAGCCTTGGGAAAGCTCCGTGCCGTTCGCGACGTTGATGGTGACGCCGTCCTTGGTGGCCGTTACGGAACCGGTGACCCGGGCCGCTTTGATCTGGCCCGGTGCGGCGGTCTGCGCCTGGGCTTCGGCGGTAAGCAGAGCGGCGAATCCAATCATCCACAGCCAAGTCAGTATTTTTTTATGCATGGGAAACACAGCGTCGAAGTTCAGGGTGCTGATGCCAATTGCTGGCGTAAAACCTGTGCCGGACGGTAACCGGGGTCAAGACGCAAGCTGACCGCCGCCGCAGAGCGGGCAGCCGCCCGGGTCATGGGGTTAAGGCTCAGATGGTAAGCCTGATGGAACCACGCCCGCGCATTGTTGGGCGCCCGTGCCATGGCTTCGCCGAAAGCATCGCCGGCCTCGGGCCAGCGTCCCTGCATGTTGAGCGCGGCACCCAGCCGGAGCCATGGCTCGATGCCGGCGCGCGAAAGCTCCAGCGAGCGACGGGCATATTGTTCCGCTTCCACCCCCAACTCCCGCGTTCGCACCGGCTCCACATGCGCCCACAAAATCGTCGCCTGCGCGCGGTCGGCCCAAGCCTGGGCGTTGCCGGCGTCCGTTTGCGTCGCCCGCGCCAGCGCGGCCTGCACCGGCTCCAATACCTCGCGATAAGCCGTCACCTCCGCATCTACCAACCGGTCCATCGCCTGCCGGGCCGAGTAGCGCCACGTTTCCGCCCGATAATGAGTGGTAACGAAAAGCGGCACTCCCGCCGCCACCACCGCGGCCAAGGCCAGCATCCCAAACCGGCGGCCACCTGTGGATCCGCTTTGCGGGCGCGGCACGGCCCACAACCGCTGAACCTGCAACGCCGCGATCGCGGCCAAGGTCATGGCCAAAGCCGGAATCTTCAGGTGGAAGTCAACGAACAGCTGGAAGGCAAAGGCCAGCAGGCCGAGCCCAATCCCCTGACGCACCCGCGGATCATCTAGCCAACCGTCCGCCGCCGCTTGGGTTGGAGCCGCTTCGCCGGCGCGCCAGCGGCAGATTCCGGCGACCGCCGCTACCGCGCCGAAGAAAAAGGCGAAGCCCACGGCACCGTAGTCACTCAGGGTGTTGAGGTAGTCATTATGTGCCCATTTTGAGTCCAGCTGGTAATGCTCGGGCCGGTGCTTCTCGAATGCGACGTTGTAACTGCCCGCCCCGCTGCCCCAGGCCGGATTCTCCCGGAAGAGCGCCCAGGCGCCGCGCCACATCACCGGCCGCGTCCGCTCTCCCGCTTCGGCCACCAGCGCATCAAATCGCTCCCGCATCGGCGGAACCGTCGCATACAGGCTCCATCCGATGCTCACGACCAGCAGGCCGGCTCCCAACGCCAAACCCAGGCGCCGCCGCCAAGTGCGGCCCGGCGCCAACAAGGGCCACAGGCACACAGCCAATCCCAGCCCCAGCCAGGCCCCGCGGCTCACCGTGAGCACCAGCCCGAACAGATAGGCCAGCGCCAAATAACCCGCCAACAGCCGGCCGGCGGCCGGAC
This sequence comes from Opitutaceae bacterium, assembly GCA_026125215.1. Classification (GTDB taxonomy): domain Bacteria; phylum Verrucomicrobiota; class Verrucomicrobiia; order Opitutales; family Opitutaceae; genus UBA2377. Next base: position 32,772 of record JAHCLN010000006.1, on the reverse strand, counting down.
CGGACCGCCAAGCGACCATCACTGCCGGCGGGAAAAACAGCAGCAGCAGCGCGGCCAGACTGTTGGGGATGCCAAACGGCCCGCTCGCCCGGCCGAGAAACTGTTCGGCCTGCGTGCGTCCCAACATCAACCAATCCGGCCGCACGAAGGTCTGGTAAGCCGCCAGCACCACGGCAACGAAGCCCAGCAGCCCGAGGGTTGCCGCCAACAGCAACCGTGGACGCGGGCGCGTGATGTCGTTGAGAACAACCCAGAACACCGTGATCATCTGCGCCCACCAGAGCCAGTCGTGCCAACCGAGCCACCGCACGGGCGTGACCCACATCACATTGGCCGCGGCGTAAACGAGGAAGGGCAAAAACCACCAGCCGGCCGGATGCAACCGGGCGGCCGGGCGGAACAAACCCCACCGCAGGCCGTGCAGCAGCAGCAGGGCGCCGGTCAATGCGCTCGTCACCACCATCGTCTCCGGCCGGTAGCCGCCGAGGCCAAGCGTGGTCCAGCCGAGGTTCGCCGCGAGGACCAGCGCCTGCAGCCACTCAAGCCGGCCGGACCAAGGACTGGAAGGTGCGCTTGCCGCCATCATTCGATGCCCGAGCACATCCCGCCCGGGCGGCCGGCGCGATCCAAAAACCGCCCACAACCGCAGGGTGCGGACACAAAAAAGCGCCGGCCCGCAGGCCGGCGCTTGCCCAAAAGCAGTCAACGATCAGCCAACGCTGAGGATCGTCTTGAGAATCCGGCCGGCGACCAGATACGGGTCGGCGGCGGAATTCGGACGCCGGTCCTCGAGGTAGCCCTTGTAGCCGCTGTTGATGAAGCTGTGGGGGATGCGGATCGAGGCGCCTCGGTCGGCCAGGCCGTAGGTGAACTTGTCGATGGACTGCGTCTCGTGCAGGCCGGTGAGGCGGAGGTGGTTGTCCGGACCGTAAACCGCGATGTGCTCGTCCATGTGCTTGGCGAAGGCGGCCATGAGTTTCTCGAAGTATTCCTTTCCGCCGACCTCGCGCATGCGCTTGGTGGAGAAGTTGGAATGCATGCCCGAGCCGTTCCAGTCCAGCGGCTGGTTGAAAGGCCCGCGGATGGGCTTGCACTGCCATTCGATGTCGATGCCGTAGGTCTCGGTCAGGCGGGTCAGGAGGTAACGGGCCACCCACATCTGGTCGGCCGCGTTCTTGGATCCCTTGCCGAAGATCTGGAATTCCCACTGACCCTTGGCGACCTCGGCGTTGATGCCTTCGAGGTTGATGCCGGCGTCAAGACAGAGGTCGATGTGTTTTTCGACGATCTCCCGGGCGACGGAGCCGACATTCTTGTAGCCGACACCCGTGTAGTAGGGACCCTGCGGCCCGGGGAAGCCGCCCGCGGGGAAGCCGAGGGGCGCGCCGTCCTTGTAGAAGAAATATTCCTGCTCAAAGCCGAACCAGGTGTCCGGATCGTCCGGGATCGTGGCGCGGGTGTTCGACGGATGCGGCGTCTTGCCGTCCGGCATCATCACCTCGCACATGACCAGCACGCCGTTGCGCCGGGTGACATCCGGAAATACGGCGACCGGCTTGAGCACGCAGTCGGAACTCTTGCCCTCCGCCTGCTGGGTCGAGCTGCCGTCGAAACCCCAGTTGGGGAGCTCTTCCAGCTTGGGAAAGCCGGCGTATTCCTTGATCTGCGTCTTGCTGCGCAGGCTGGCGAGCGGCGTGTAGCCGTCGAGCCAGATGTATTCCAGTTTGTATTTGGCCATATGCGGTGATGTGGATTGTAGGGTTTTAGCCGCGGCAGCAACCGCGCGGTTTGTTGGCGGCTGAACTCCGAGACCACCCACCAAATAGCACCTTACATGCCAGCGAAAGCCGGAACTTGCACCATGACTGGATTTGACGAAAATCGCTGACAGATTTTGTTTTACGAAACAAATCCACCGCAAACCCGTCCCTGGATCGCGCCGCGAACCCTTTCAACCGCCCTCATGCCCGACGCCAAAGACACCGCCCGCGCGCACGTGCACATCGGCTACGACGGCCGGGTGCACAAGACCTTCCGCGGCCACCAGGCGCGGGAACGGTTTGAGAACGAAGTCCGCGTCCTCCGCCACCTCGAGGCACGAGGCTGCGATTTCGTGCCCCGCGTGCTCGAGGCCGTGCCCGAAAAACTCCTGCTCATCACCACCAACTGCGGGTCGCGCGTGGACCACATGAACGACGAACGCCTGAAAGCGCTCTTCGGCGAACTGGAGAAATACGGCGTGCGGCACGACGACCCCTTCCTGCGCAACGTGACCTACCGCATCGCCGACGGCCGCTTCTGCATCATCGATTTCGAGCTCGCCACCCTGATCGACGCCCAACCGTCATCCGCCCCCGATGTCACCTGACGCGAATCCGTCCCCACCCTGCCGGCTGCGCTGGTCCGCCATGACCCACCGCGGCCGCGTGCGACCCAACAACGAGGATTCGTTCCTCGCGCTGAACTTCGACGGCCATGAGCTGCATTTCCTCGGCAAGACCGGCGAAGCCTCGGCCCGCAGGACCGACTTTGTCTTTGCGGTCAGCGACGGCATGGGCGGCGCCAACTCCGGCGAATTCGCCAGCCGGATCGCGGTGGACCACATCACCAAGCTCATGCCGAAAAGCTTCCGCATGTCGGCCATGGGGCTGGCCAGCGGCTTCACCGACGTTCTCCAGGAATTGTTCACCGACATCCATCAGGTCATGCTCCGGCACGGCCGCAGCTACGAGGAATGCGCGGGCATGGGCGCCACGCTGAGCCTGTGCTGGATCACCCCCGGCTGGCTTTACTTCGGCCATATCGGCGACAGCCGCATCTACTACCTCCCGCGCGAAGGCGGCTTCACCCAGCTGACCCACGACCACTCCCATGTCGGCTGGCTGCGCCGGCAGGGCCGGATCAACGAGCGCGAGGCCCGCTCGCATCCGCTGCGCAACGCCCTCAACCAGGCCCTGGGCGCCGGCCACCAGTTCATCGATCCGCAGGTCGGCGCCGTCGGTTACCAGCCGGGCGACCGCTTTCTCCTCTGCTCCGACGGCCTGACCGACGGCCTGTGGGACCGGGCACTCCAGGATCTCATCCGCGAACCCGACGCCGGGGCCGCCGCCAAGGAGCCGGCTCGCCGCCTGGTGGAAGCCTCGCTCGAAGCCTCGGGCCGCGACAACATCACCGCCATCGTGATCGAAACGGAGCCGGAGACCGCCCCATGAGCGGCGACCGCGAACCGCGCCCGCCCGCCACCCGGCTTTTCATCTACGGCACGCTCAAGCACGGCGGGGAAAACCACCGCTGGCTCGCCGGGCAGACCTGCCTCGGCCCGGCCCGCACCGTTCCGGGTTTCACGCTGTATTCGCTCGGCAACTATCCCGGACTGGTCGCGGACCCGCGGGACGCGGATGGTGTTGCCGGCGAACTCTGGCAGGTGGACGCCGGCTGCCTGGCACGGCTGGACGAACTGGAGGGCCTCGCGGAAGGACTCTACCTGAGGCAACCCGTCGCGCTGGCGGCCCCGCCGGGCATCACCGCCGCGGAAACCTATTTTTACGCGCGCGACCTCGCCGGCCGGACGCAGCTCGGCTCACATTGGCCGGTCTGAGCCGGAACCAGCGGCATTCAGCGCAGCCCTGGGCACGCGCTGCACCTTCACAAACTTGGCGCGAAAATGTTCGTCCAGCGCCTCCCTGACCGCCGGAGGAATCCGCGGCAGCAGGGTTTCAAGCGGCGGCAGCGGGCCCGGCGGTTCCGGCGCTTCCTCGGTCACGGCCGCCGGCCGGGCCGGCGGGACGGGCTGTGCCGTCCGTTGCTCGGCCAGATAAGCTTCCTCCGCGGCGGCATCCGGCCAGAGGGGCGGCATGTCGTCCTCCAACGGCACGGCATCCACCGGCGGCACCGCTTCCGCCACCGGACCCGCGACAGGCGCCGACGATATGGCAATGGCTGCCCCGGGCCGGGCCTGCAGCCGGGCCTCCAGACGGTCAATCAGTCCTTTTTTTTTTCGCCCGCCGCTGCCGGCGTTTCCTCGGCCAGCGCCGCCAGTTCCTTGATCAGGCTGTCGATCGCACGCGCCCGGCTGGCCTCGACCGCCTTGAGCAGGGTGACCTCGAAATTGATCTTTTCGGCCAGACCGAGCTTCACGCTGCCCTCCCCTTCGCGCAGGCCGTCGAGCAGACGGGTCAGCTGCTCGGTCGTCAGGGATTCCCCGCCGAGCAGCTCGCTGCGGCCGCCTTTGGCAATGGCATCGAGCAGCGCCTGCCGCACCAACGCCTGCAGGTCGGCCAGCAGGCGCACCAGATCGCGCCCGGCCGCGTCGCATTCGTCCACCAGCGCCACGATGCGCCGGTGATCGCCCGCCGCCACCGCGGCGGCGAGGGCCGCGATCTTCTCGGCGGCCACAAGACCGTAGACATCCAGCACATCGGCCTCGGTGATCTGGGCGCCGCAGAACGAGATCATCTGGTCGAAGATGGACTGGGCGTCGCGCATGCCGCCGTCGGCCATCCGGGCGATGCACTGGAGGGCCGCATCCGTCACCTGCACCTTTTCCTCCGTCGCGATCTGCCGCAGGCGGGCGATGATCAGCTCCGCCGGGATCGGCTTCAGGTCGAAACGCTGGCAGCGCGACAGGATGGTCGGCAGCACCTTCTGCACGTCGGTCGTGGCGAACACAAACTTCACGTGCTCCGGCGGCTCCTCGAGGGTCTTGAGCAGCGCGTTGAACGCCTGGTTCGAGAGCATGTGCACCTCGTCGATGATGTAGACTTTGTATTTCCCCTGCGTCGGCGCGTAGCGCACGTCGTCCCGCAGGTCGCGGATCTGGTCCACCGAATTGTTCGAGGCGCCGTCGATCTCGATGACGTCGAGCGAGGAGCCGTCGCCGATGGCCTTCACCACGGGGTCGTTGACGTCGAAATCGGCCTTGGGTCCGCCGGTGCAGTTGAGGGCCTTGGCGAAGATGCGCGCCGTCGAGGTTTTGCCGGTGCCGCGCGGCCCGACGAAGAGATAGGCATGGGCGATACGGTTCCGCTCGATGGCATTGCGGAGGGTGCGCACCACGTGGTCCTGGCCGACCACGTCGGCAAACGTCTGGGGCCGCCACTTGCGCGCGATGACTTGGTAGGAACTCGACACCGTGCGCTAGCCCAAATCCAAACCCCGGAAGCGCAAATCCAAAATAAAAATAAGTGGCCAGGCACTCCACGGCACTGGGAGAACGTCGTTGCCGTTGCTACCTTCCGGTCCTGGCGGAGTTCACGCGCCTGCCCATGCATGGCACCTGGCCGTCGCGGACCGTAGGCCCGGGTCCGGGGCAAGCAACTGCAAACTTGCGCCCGCTCAGCCGCCGTCCGGCGGGGGGCGCGGCCGCTCTCGGCGCGGCTCGCCGTTCGGCGGCGGTCCCTCGCCCCAGCGGCGGTGCCGGTCCTGCGCCCAACGTTCGCGCATGGCCTGCTTCATCTGCTCGAGCTGCCGGCGCTGCGCCTCGGTGAGAATGGTCGCAACCTCGGCGTGCATGCGCTCGGCGACCGCCAGGCTTTCGCGGAAGCCCTCGCGGCGCAGGCGGCGCATTTCCTGATCGGCCTGCGCAACAATCGGCCGGATCGCCGCCTCCTGCTCCGGCGTCAGTTCCAGCCGCTGGCTCAGGCGCTTGAGGATCATCACCGCAAACTGGCCGTCGGCGGGCCGCTCCGCCCGGGGCGGAGCCACGTCGGCGGGGGCCGGGCGGGCAAGCCGCTGGGCAAAAAATCCGCCAAACACCGCGCCGGCGGCAAACACGCCCAGAAAGGCGAGGCTGATTTTCCAAGTCGTGCTCATGTCAGGTCAGCTCCAGCAGGATGGCCGCCGGGTCCTCGGTCATGAAAAACCAGTCCTCCGGTGCGGCCGCCGGCTGGGCGGCGGGATTCAGGTTGAGCAAAACGCCGAGCACGGCGAGCAGGCACGCGACACCGAGCGCGCGGAAAGCCAAACGCTCCAGCGGGAGTCCCGCCTCCGGTGCGGCAGCCTGGGCCCGCGCCGCCACCCGGGCGGCAAAACCATAGGGCGCGGTGCTGTCGCGCTCCTCCGGCGCCTGCCGCGCGGCGGCGGCCAGCCGTTGCCATTTTTTGTCGGTGGAATTCATGATCGTTCCGAGTTTTCCAATGCCTTGAACAGTTGCCGCAGTTTTCGCCGGGCGCGAAAAACGCGGACTTTGATGAGGGGAATATTCCAGCCGGTCAGCTCCCGGACCTCAACCATGGACTTTTGCTCGAGGTCGAGCAACCGGATCGCCAGCTGGTCCTCCGGTTTCAACTGGCCGAGCAGCTTGTCCACCAGCTCGCGGGCGGCCAACGCGTCCGCCGGACGGGCCGCCGCTTCATCGGCGGTCACGGCGTCCAGCACTTCGGCTTCCTGCTCGGAAAGATCCGCCCAGCGAAACTCCGGCCGGCGTTGCTGCGCCCGCAGGTGGTCGATGCAGGTCGTCACGGCGATGCGGGAGACCCAGTGGGGAAAGGGCACGGCCCCCTGATACTGGTCGAGCCGGGCGAACATTTTCATAAAAACCTCCTGCGCGAGGTCCTCCTCGGCCGTTCGCCGGGGCAGGCGGCCGCGCACGATGCGTATGACCAACGGGTAAAGGTGCTCCACCAGCTCGCGCGCCGCCGCCTGGTCCCGCCGGCGCACGCGGGCCAGGCAGCCGGGCAGATCAAACGGCGCATCGTCGGGCATGGGAGGAGTGAGGCGTTCGCATACACAACACGCAAGACGCCGCGCGGTTCCCGGGGTTACACCGGTATGACGAATCCGCGGCTTGACCCGGCCCGGCGGGCCCGGCTCACTTGCGGCGCGAAATGCGCTTTTTCCTGCAGGCCCTCCGACTTACGACCGCGCACGGTCTTTGATTGCCGTTAACGGCCGATCGTGCGTTCCGCCTGCCTGCTGTCTCCGCCGCCCTGAGCGTGCGTTTGCCCGTCCGTTCTCCCTACCCTCCCATTTTTAAGCCCGTTTCGTCATGCAACCAGCTCCTGTCACGAAGTATCGTCCCTTTCCGCCCGTCAATCTGCCCGACCGCCGGTGGCCCGGCCGCACCCTCACCCGCCCGCCGCTCTGGTGCAGCGTGGATCTGCGCGACGGCAACCAGGCCCTGGCCCAACCGATGAGCGTGGAGGAGAAACTCGAGTATTTCGACCTGCTGGTAAAAATCGGCTTCAAGGAAATCGAGGTCGGGTTTCCGTCCGCCTCCCAGATCGAGTTCGATTTCTGCCGCCGCCTCATTGAGGAAGGCCGCATCCCCGACGATGTCGCCATCCAGATTCTCTGCCAGTGCCGGGAGGAGCTCATCATCCGCTCCTGCGAGGCCCTGCGCGGGGCGAAGAACATCATCTTCCACCTCTACAACTCCACTTCGCCGGCCCAGCGCAAATATGTCTTCAACGCCACGCCGGCCGACATCGTGCAAATCGCGACCCGCGGCACCGCATGGGTGAAGCAGCATACGCAGGCCCTCGCCGCCGCCGGCACCCGCGTGCGCTTCCAGTATTCGCCGGAGAGCTTCACCAGCACGGAACTGGAGTTTGCCCTCGAGATTTGCGAAGCGGTGACCGACGTCTGGCAGCCGACCGTGGAGAACAAGATCATCCTCAACCTCCCCGCCACGGTTGAATACGCCATGCCCAACGTCCACGCCGACCAGATCGAGTGGATGGACCGCCATCTGACACGCCGCGACCGCACCCTCATCTCGCTCCACACCCACAACGACCGCGGCACCGGCATCGCCGCCACGGAGCTCGCCCTGCTGGCCGGCGCCGACCGCGTCGAGGGCACGCTCTTCGGCAACGGCGAGCGCACCGGCAACCTCGACATCGTCACCGTGGCGCTGAACCTCTACACGCACGGCATCCACCCGGGGTTGGATTTCTCGGACATCAACGGCATCCGCGAGATTTACGAACGCTGCACCAAACTCGAGGTCCCGGCGCGGGCGCCCTATGCGGGCGAGCTCACCTTCACCGCCTTCAGCGGCTCGCATCAGGACGCCATCAAGAAATCCTGGGAAAAGCAGCAGGCCGGCGAACCGTGGGACGTTCTCTACATCCCCATCGATCCCGCCGACATCGGCCGCAGCTACAAGGCCATCATCCGCATCAACTCCCAGTCGGGCAAGGGCGGCGTCGCCTACGTGCTGGAGAACGAGTTCGGCTTCACCCTGCCGAAGCTCATGCACAAGGAGATCGGCCGCATCATCAACGATCTCGCCGACACCACCGGCCGCGAGCTCACCGCGGACGAGATCCACGCCGCCTTCCGGCAGGAATATCTCGCCCGCACCAGTCCGGTGGCATTGGAGCAGTTCAAGACCACCGAGCGGGACAGCGACGTGAAGTGCGAGGTCCGCCTGTCCATCGACGGCAAGGGCCACAAGCTCGCCGCCAGCGGCAACGGCCCCATCGACGCCTTCGTGCGCGCGCTCGGCGGCACCACGCTGCCCAAGTTCGAGGTGCTCAGCTACGCCGAGCACTCGCTCGGCAAGGGCGCCGAGGCCCGCGCCGTGAGCTACATCCAGATCAAGACCGACCGCGGCCTCACCCTCTTCGGCGCCGGCATCGACACCAACATCGAGCTGGCCTCCATCAAGGCCGTCGTCAGCGCCCTCAACCGCGCGCTCGCGAAGCGCTGACTTTCGCGCCAACCTCCGGCGCATGAAATACTCGCCCGCGAAACCGCCGCTCACCGGCGAGACGCTCGCCACCCTCACCGCCCGTCTCCAGGAGCGCGGTGAACCCGGCTTCCGCGCGCGCCAGATCCTCGACTGGGTTTACAAAAAGCGCGCCCGCACCTGGGACGACATGACCAACCTGCCCAAGCCGCTGCGCGGCTGGCTCGACGACACCTTCGAACTAATGCCCGCCACCCTCGTGCTCAACCGGCAGTCCGAGGATGTCACCGACAAGCTTCTCCTCGAGCTTGGCGACCGCGCCCTGATCGAGACGGTCATCATCCGCGTCCCGCAGGAGGGCGTCGGCCTCGAGCATTCGCGCAAGACCATCTGCATCTCCACCCAGGTCGGCTGCGCCATGGGCTGCGTGTTCTGCGCCTCCGGCCTCGCCGGCCTGAAGCGCGACCTCAACGCCGGCGAGATCGTCGCCCAGCTCCTGCAGGTCTGCTACCGCGAGGACGCGCGCACGCCCCGCGCCCGCACCGAACTCGCCTCCTTCGACAACATCGTCGTCATGGGCATGGGCGAACCCCTCGCCAATTACGACGCCGTCATCCGCGCCCTCACCATCGTCAATGCCGAATGGGGCCTCGGTTTCGGCGCCCGGCGCATCACCCTCTCGACCAGCGGGCTCGTGCCGAAGATTCTCAAGCTCGCCGACGAGCCGCTCGGCCTTCGCCTCGCCATTTCGCTGCACGGCGCCACCGACGAGGTCCGCGAGCAGATCATGCCGGTGAACAAAGCCTTTCCGCTCGCCAAGCTGCTGCCGGCAATCAGGGCCTTCTCGGAAAAGCACGGCCGCATGGTCACCCTCGAGTTCATCCTGATCGAGGACGTGAACGACTCGCTGGAGCAGGCCGAAAAGCTGCGCGACATCGCCCTCGACCTGCACGCCCACGTCAACCTCATCCCCTACAACACCGTCGAGGGGCTGCCCTGGAAGCGCCCGTCGATCACCCGGCAGGAACGGTTCGCCGAAATTTTGCGCCGCGCCCGCGTCTCCGTCACGCTCCGCCGCGAGAAGGGCCACGACATCGACGCCGCCTGCGGTCAGCTCCGGCTCAAGACCGAGCAGACCCGCGCCTCCGCCTGATCGCCTCCCGCCCGGTTGCGCCCGGGGCGAAGCCGCCCGCTTCCTTCTTTACACATATCAACAAAACCGTATGTGTTGATTGCATGCCTCCCGACCGGCCCATCGCCTCCTTGTTCAGCGCGCATCGTCCCGCCCGTTCGCTGGAATTCTTCCCGCCGAAGGACGACGCCGGCGTGGAGGCGTTGCGGGCGACGGCGACGGCCCTGCGCTCGATCCGGCCCGACTTCGTGTCGGTCACCTACGGGGCCGGCGGCACCACCCGTGACCGCACCGCCCAGGTGAGCACGCTGTTGCGCGGTGAATTCGGCTTCACCGTGATGCCCCACCTTACCTGCGTCGGACATCCGCGCCCGGAACTCGAAGCGATGGCCGACCGCATCCATGCCGCCGGATTCCGCAACATCATGGCCCTCCGCGGCGATCCGCCGAAGGGCGAAACCAGTTTCACCCCCTGCGCCGACGGCCTCCGCTATGCCGGCGACCTCGTGGCGCTGCTGAAGGCGCGCCACCCGGATTTCTGTCTGGGCGTGGGCGGTTACCCGGAAAAGCACCCCGAAGCCCCCTCGCCCGCGGCCGATCTGGACCACCTTCGGCGCAAGGTTGATGCCGGCGCCGATTTCATCACCACCCAGCTGTTTTTCGACAACGCGGTGTATTACCGTTTTGTCGAGTCATGCCGGAAAGCGGGCATTACGGTGCCCATCGTGCCCGGCATCATGCCTGTGCTCTCGCTGAAGCAGATCCAGCGCTTTACGACGCTGTGCGGTGCCACGCTGCCCGCAGCCCTGCTGCGCCGGCTTGAAGTCGCGGCGGAAAATCCTGATGTCGTCGAAATCATCGGCGTGGACTGGGCGCTCGACCAGATCCGCGACCTGCTCGCCTACGGCGCACCCGGTTACCATCTCTACATCATGAACCGCGCCAAGAGCGCTCTCGCCCTGGCCGCCGGGCTGGCGGCATGAGGGCCGTCATCCGCCCGCAAACACCGGCCGGAAACCGGCTTCGCGGAGAATCGCGGCGATTTTCTCGCGCTGGTCGCCTTGGATCTCAATCGCTCCGTCCTTGACCGTGCCGCCGCAGCCGCAGGCGTTGCGCATCTTTTTGCAGAGCGACTCCTTTTCCGGCAGGCCGATGCCCATAAACCCGGTCACCACCGTGACGGTTTTGCCACCGCGGCCAGCCGTCGTGCGCTTGATATCCACCCGGCCGCGGTTTTGGGGATTTTCGATTTCGGGTTTTGGATTCTCGCTTGGACGGGCCGGTGTGGCCGGCAAGCCTGCGTTGCTCAGCGTTGCAAAAGGATTCTGCCCCAGCCCGCCGCCCCCATCGGTCGAAATCTTGCCTCTGCTCGCCATGGTTCAGCCTTTCAGTTCTTCAGCCCTTCAGCCTTTCCCCGCCCGGCCACCGCAGACGCCCACCGGGATATTCTGCTCTCCGCCCAAAAACATCAGGGCCTTGGCGTAGCTCCTACGTTCTAGGAAATGAACAAGTTGCGGATGCAATGCCCCTCGACCCTGTTCGAGCGCCGTATCCAGCCATGCCATTTGCTCGGCAATGACCTGGCCATCAGCCCGCTTGATGCCATCAAGCAGCAGAATAAGGGAATCTTTAATCTGGGTCTCCATAGTGGGGTGATGAACAATCTAATTCCTCTGCTACCGACCTTAAGCGCGTTTGCAATCACCTATCCCAATTCGCCGCGTCCTTGAGTCCGGGACCATCTCGTGATGGGGTATCATACAATTATCGCTAATAGCACACCCAGCAGAACCTCCCCATCCCGGCACTCTGCTATGTGTTTTTCTTATCACCCATGAGCCCTTCCACCCTTCCCACCCACGCCAATGCGGCCGTCATTGAGGCTGCCTATCAGTCGTGGTTGGAAAACCCCGACTCCGTTGACCCCACTTGGCGCGCCTTTTTCCAAGGTTTCGCCCTCGGCAACAGCGGCGGCACCCTGACCGACTCAGTCGCCACCAGCGGCGCCTCAATCATCGACAGCCTCAAGCAGTCGCACGTCCACTACCTCATCAATACTTACCGCGCCATCGGTCATCTGGAGGCACATCTCGATCCGCTCAGCGAGCCGCCGCTACCCCACCCCAAACTGTCCCTCAGTCAGTTCGACCTCACCGAAGCAGACCTCGACACCACGTTCGACGTGGGCACCTACCTCGGCGGCGGCCAGATGAAGCTCGCCGAGATTCTAATCGCGCTGCGCACGACCTATTGCGACCACATCGGCGTCGAATACACCCACATTCAGGATGTGGATGTGCGCCGCTGGCTGCAGGACAAGATGGAGGCCGTCCGCAACCAGCCCAACTTCGCCCGCAACGAAAAGATCCGCATCCTGCGCCGCGTGCACAAGGCCGAGCTGTTCGAGCGTTTTCTGCACACGAAATATGTCGGCCAGAAGCGCTTCTCCCTTGAGGGCGGAGAAACGCTCATCGCCGCCGTGGACCAGATCATCGAGCACGCCCCGCACGTCGGGGTCGAGGAGGTCGTCATGGGCATGGCCCACCGCGGCCGGCTCAACATCCTCACCAGCGTGATGAAGAAAAATTTCGACCTGCTCTTCGAGCAGTTCTCGGAAAACTACATCCCCGACGCCGTCGGCGGCGATGGCGACGTGAAATACCACCTCGGCTACGAGGCCGTGCTCACCACCACCGGCGGCCAGCAGGTCGAGGTCCGCCTCGCCGCCAACCCCTCGCATCTGGAAATCGTCAACCCCGTGGTCGAGGGCAAGGCCCGCGCCCGCCAGCGCATCCGCGGCGACACCGAACGCCGCCGCGTGCTGCCGCTGCTCATCCATGGCGACGCCGCCTTTGCCGGCCAGGGCATCGTGGCCGAAACGATGAATTTCTCCCAGCTACCCGGCTACCGCACCGGCGGCACCCTCCATATCATCGTCAACAACCAGATCGGCTTCACCACCGATCCCAGCGACGCCCGTTCCACGCGCTACTGCACCGATGTCGCCAAGATGATCGAGGCCCCCGTCTTCCACGTGAACGGCGACGACCCCGAGGCCGTCTGCTACGTCGCCCGCCTCGCCCTCGAGTTTCGCGAGAAATGGCAGCGTGACGTCGTCATCGACATGTATTGCTACCGCAAGCACGGCCACAACGAGAGCGACGAACCCGCCTTCACCCAGCCGGTCCTCTACAAGAAGATCGCGGCCCACCCGCAGGTCTCCGTCGTGCTGAGCCGCAAGCTCGTCGCCGAGGGCAGCATCACCGAGGCCGAGTCCGAGGCCATCAAGGCCGAATACACCGCGGCCCTCGAAACCAACCTGGAGAAAGCCCGCGCCTCGGAGGAAGCCAAGAGCGCCAAGCGCGCCGCGGCCCTCGAAGCCAAGAAGTTCGAGGGCTCCACCGCGGAGTTCCAGCCCGACTTCCACTTCAAGCCCGTGATCACCGGCGTGAGCCCCGAGGTGCTCGCCACGGTCACGCGCGGCCTCACCACCGTCCCGGAGAACTTCAAGCTCAACCCCAAGATCAAGCGCTTCCTCGCCAACCGCGCCCAAGCCCACCGCGAGGGCGGCCCGATTGACTGGGGTTTTGCCGAGGCCCTTGCCTTCGGTTCCCTCCTGCTGGAGGGCACGCCCGTGCGCCTCAGCGGCCAGGACTGCCAGCGCGGCACCTTCAGCCATCGCCACGCCGTCCTGCACGAGGCCGACACGCTCGAAACCTACACGCCGCTGCTCCATCTCGCCGAGGGCCAGGCCAAGTTCTGTGTTTACAATTCCCTCTTGTCGGAGGCCGCCGTCCTCGGCTTCGACTACGGCTACTCGCTCGACTACCCCTCGATGCTCTGCATCTGGGAGGCCCAGTTCGGCGATTTCGCCAACGGCGCGCAGGTCGTGATCGACCAGTTTCTCGCCGCCGGCGAATCCAAGTGGCAAAGCGCCAGCGCCCTCACCCTGCTCCTGCCCCATGGTTACGAGGGCCAGGGCCCGGAACACTCCTCCGCCCGTCTCGAACGTTTCCTCCAGCTCTGCGCCGAGAACAACATGCAGGTGGTCAATATCACCACCCCGGTCGGCTTTTTCCACGTGCTGCGCCGCCAGATGAAGCGCGACTTCCGCAAGCCGCTCATCGTGATGTCACCGAAGTCCCTCCTCCGCCATCCCGCCGCGGTCTCCCGGCTGGAGGATTTCACCAGCGGCTCCTTCGAGGAGATTCTCGACGACCCGCTCTTCGCCACCGCCGGCAGCGGCACCCGCGCCCCCTTCGCCCGCGGCGTCGAACCGCCGCAGCGCGTCATCCTCTGCTCGGGCAAGGTCTACTACGACCTCTGTGAATATCGGGAAAAAAACCAGCATTCCGGCACCGCCATTGTGCGCCTGGAGCAGCTCTACCCGCTGCACCGCAAGCGCCTTGCAGAGATTGCCCGCAAATACAAGGGCGCCCGCATCGTCTGGTGCCAGGAGGAATCCCAGAACATGGGGGCGTGGAGCTTCATCGCCCCGCACCTCACGGAAGCCTTCGGCGTCGTGCCGCTCTACGCCGGCCGCGACGCTTCGGCCTCGCCCGCCGTCGGCTCGCTGGCATTGCACAAGCACGAGCTCGCCGCCTTCCTGAAAGACGCCTTTACCATCTGACCTGGCGGACACAGCGGACCATGGGATGCCGGGCATCGCCATCATATCCGCAATTCCGTTACGGAACCCTACTCACTCCTCGCTACGCGCTACTCACTCCTTACCTTCCCAACATGCCCCTCGAAGTCAAAATCCCGCCCATGGGCGAATCCATCAATTCCGGCGTGCTCGCCAAGTGGCACGTCAAGGACGGCGATGTCGTCAAAAAGGACCAGCCGCTCTTCGAATTGGAAACGGACAAGATCACGTCCGAAGGCACCGCCGAGTCCGCCGGCCAGATCACCCTCAAGGTCGCCGAGGGCACCGAGGTGAAGATCGGCGCGGTTGTTGCCACGATCGATCCGGAGGCCGGCGCTCAGAAATCAGAAGCCGGCTCCAAACCTGCAGCGGCACCTCAGGCTTCTGACAGCCGGCCTCTGGCCGCTGAACCATCCCCCGCCGTGCGCCGGATCGCTGCCGAGACCGGCATCGATCCCGCCAAGGTCGAGGGCACCGGCAAGGGCGGCCGTGTCACCAAGGGCGACATGCTGGCGGCCTCCTCTCCCAAGCCTGCGGAGACCACCGCCGCCCCTGCGCCCATTCCGCAATCCGCCACCCCCAATCCTTCTTCCGCGTCTGCGAAGCAGACGCGGAAGAAGCTCAGCCCGCTGCGCAAGCGCATCGCCGAGCGCCTCGTGCAGGCCCAGCACGAGGCCGCCATGCTCACCACGTTCAACGAGGTGGACATGTCCGCCGTCATGGACCTGCGCAAAAAATACCAGGACGACTTCGTGAAGAAGCACGGCGTGAAGCTCGGGTTCATGTCCTTCTTCACCAAGGCCGTCGTGCAGGCCCTCAAGGACGTGCCCGCCATCAACGCCCAGTTTGCCGGCGATGAGATCGTGCAGAACCATTACTACGACATCGGCGTCGCCGTCTCCACGGAGAAGGGCCTCATGGTCCCCGTCATCCGCGGTTGCGACACGCTCGGCATGGCCGACATCGAGAAGGCCATCGGCGACGTCGCCAAGAAGGCCCGCGACGGCAAGATCACCCTCGCCGACCTGGAGGGCGGCGTCTTCACCATCACCAACGGCGGCATCTTCGGCTCGATGCTGTCCACCCCGATCCTCAACGCCCCGCAGAGCGCCATCCTCGGCCTCCACGCCATCAACGAGCGTCCGGTCGCCGCCAACGGTCAGGTCGTCATCCGCCCGATGATGTATCTCGCCCTCAGCTACGATCACCGGCTCGTGGACGGCAAGGAAGCCGTCACCTTCCTCGTGAAGGTCAAGCAAGCCATTGAGGACCCCGCCCGCCTGGCGATCGGCATCTGACGATGCCGATCAGTTTAAGTGAGAAGTTGAAGTTTTTGTCCCCGCAAGTGCGGCCCTCCACTTCAACTTAAACTTAAAGCTTCAACTCCACATTGCTCAATGTCCTCCGAATCTTCCCAATCCATGTCTTTCGATGTGGCCGTCATCGGCGCCGGCCCCGGCGGCTATGTGTGCGCCTTCCGCGCCGCCCAGCTCGGCCTCAAGGTCGCCCTCGTTGAAAAACGCGCCACCCTCGGCGGCACCTGCCTCAATGTCGGCTGCATCCCGAGCAAGGCCCTGCTCGCCTCCTCGGAACACTTCGCCTTCAACCGGCACCACGCGGCGGCGCACGGCATCAAGCTCGACGGCCTCGCCATCGACGTGCCCGTGATGCTCAAGAAGAAGGAGGACATCGTCGCCAAAATGACCGGCGGCCTCACCGCCCTCGCCAAGGCCCGCAAGGTCACCGTCATCACCGGCACCGCCAGCTTTGTGTCGCCGACTGAAGTGCAGGTTGTTGGGGACGCGGCGCCCTCGCCGCGTTCGCTCACCGCGAAACACTTCGTGATCGCCACCGGCTCGGCCCCCGTCGAGCTGCCCTTCCTCAAGTTCGACGGCAAGACCGTCGTTTCCTCCGATCACGCCATCGCCTTCACCGAGGTTCCGGGCAGGCTGGTCGTCGTGGGCGGCGGCGCCATCGGGTTGGAGCTTGGCTCCGTCTGGGCGCGGCTCGGCGCGGATGTCACCGTCGTCGAGTTTCTGCCCCAAATTGCCGGCACCGCCGACGCCGATGTCGTGCGCGCCTTCACCCGCATCCTGCAAAAACAGGGCCTGAAGATCGAGGTGAACGCCAAGGTCACCGGCTTGAAGTCCGCCCCCGGTGGAGCCGGGGCGCCCTCGCCCCGGTCAATCCTCACCGCCGAGCGCGACGGCAAACCGCTGGAATTCGAGGCGGACAAAGTCCTCGTGTCCGTGGGGCGCCGTCCGTTCACCGACGGACTCGGCCTCGAAAAAGCCGGCGTCGAACTCACCGACAAGAAGCGCATCAAGGTGGACGGCCACCTGCGCACCAGCGCGAAAAACATCTGGGCCATCGGCGACGTGGTGGACGGCCCCATGCTCGCCCACAAGGCCGAGGAGGACGGTGCCGCCGTCGCCGAATGGATCGCCGGCAAGGCCGGCCACATCAACTGGGACCTCATGCCCGCCATCATCTACACCGATCCCGAGATCGCCACCGTGGGCCTGGGCGAGGACGCCGCCAAGGCCAAGGGCATCGCGGTCAATGTCGGCAAGTTCAACTTCGCCGCCAACGCCCGCGCCCATGCCAACGATAGCGCGGACGGCTTCGTGAAAATCATCGCCGACGCCAAGTCCGACAAAATCCTCGGCGCCCAGATCCTCGGCAAGAACGCCGGCGAACTCATCAGCGAAGTCGTCACCCACATGGAATACGGCGGCAGTGCCGAGGACCTCGGCCGCACCATCCACGCCCATCCGACGATGAGCGAAGCGGTCAAGGAAGCCGGCCTGGCGGTGAGCAAGAGCGCGATCCACGCGCTCTAATCTCGCTTGCACCGCCCGACCCCAACGCCACGCTACGCAGCCATGATTGACTCTCTTCGCCTGCCTAAAGCCGCCCTCTGGCGTGTCCTCTCCGACGGACACAGGTGCGCTTGCGCAGGCAGCGGTTGGTGATCCTGCACACCGAATCCGCAATCCATCGCAACCGCGCCATACCCGGCGCGGTTTTTCGTTTTCCACGCCGGCCACACAACTTCGCATGAACCCGGTCTCTACCTCCTTCGACCAAACCCGTCACCGCCACGGCATCCTGCTGATGGTGTTCTCCACCTTTTGCTTTGCGGCCAACGCCCTCATGATCCGTGCACTCGGCACGGTGCAAGCCGTGGACGTCTGGTTTCTCGCGAGCATCCGGTTCATCACGGGGCTCGGCCTGATCCTGCTACTTTATCGCACCGGCCCTGACGGCTTCCAACCCCGCCATCTTTACCGCCGGCCACGGCTGATCGCCCGGGGCATCGTGGGCGCACTCGGGGTTTACATTTACTACCTGACCATCGTGAAGCTCGGCGCGGGCCGGGCCGCCTTTATCAACAACACCTACGTGATCATGGGCGCGCTACTGGCCGTGCTCATGCTGGGTGAACGCTTTCGCCGGTCGGTCGCACTCGGCGGCTTCTTCGCTTTGACGGGACTGGCGCTTCTCACCAACGCCTTTGGGACAGGCGTCGGCATCAGTTTCTACGATTGGATCGCCATCGTCGGCGCCTTGGGATCGGCCTACGTCATCGTGACCATCCGCCAGCTCCATGCCGAAGGTGAACATACCTCGACTATTTTCGGCGCACAGTGCAGCTACGGGTTGCTGCTGTGTCTCGGTCCCGCCCTGTTCAACTGGAGCGCTCCCGATGCCATCGTCTGGCTGCTGATCGTAGCGTCAGCCTTTTGCTCGGGTGCCGGGCAGATCAGCATGACCCGGGCCTTCCGCGATCTGCCTGTGGGCGAAGGTTCGTTGCTGCAGATGCTCGTGCCCTTGGGCATCGCTGTTGGCGGCGTCATCCTGTTTGGCGAACAGCATACTGCGACCGAACTGCTCGGTGCCGCATTGATCCTCGGCGGCACGGCGTGGCCCACTGTGCGCCGGTGATCGGCTCTCAGCTTACTCACCCTTGGCCAGTTTCGCTGCCGGATGCTGCGCCTTCGCGGCTGCCTGCCGCTCCTTCCACGGGAACCGGCGCGGCGTGGCGAGCTTGCGCTCGTAGGCCGAGCCCATGGCGATGTAGGCGCGGCGGTAGTCCTCCGAGTTGTTCGGCGGCGTGTAATGGAGTGTCCGGCCGTGGTGAAAGGTTGCCCCGCCCGGCGGGAGTTCACAGGCCACGGCCGAGCTGAAATCGAAGGCCCCCGGCTCCACTTCCAGTCCCGGCGTCAGCGGGTTGTCGCCAATCGGCCGGTGCGGCACGATCTCAAGCTTGTGCGAGCCCGGCACAAAATACATGCAGCCGTTTTGCTTCGTCGCGGGTTGGAGCGGAATCCACACGCTCAGGCTGGAATACTCCTTCGCCGGGTCCCAGTAGGCCTCGTCCTGATGCCAGGGCGTGGGCGCGGCGTTGTGGGGCGGCTTGTTGATGGCGTGGTCGCCCACCATCTTCGTCTCCGCGCCGTGCAGTTGCTTCATCATGGCCTTCAGGTTGGCCACCATTTGCGTGGCCAGCAACTCGGGCGCATATTTCGCGGGGTTGAGAATCTGCGGGATGGAAATTTTCTTCCCGGCCTCGCGCGCACCGGTGAGATCGTAGAGATCGCCGTCCGCGCGCCGGCTGTCCTCGTTGAACAGGCGGTCGTAGATTTTCCGGACCTCGGCGACATCCGTCGCCGGCATCAGCGAGTCGATGGAGAGATAGCCATGCTCGTGGTAAAAGGCGATCTGCCCGGGCGTGAGCAGGCGCGTGGGCTTGAGCGCGGCAGGCGCACCATAATCGGGTGTGGCAACGGCGGGATTCATCGGCGCCCATGTAGGTTGGCCGGCTTCGCGCCATCCACCAAAATCATAAATGAATATTATCTGCGGCGAAGCGGCTTGCCCTGCAACCGGGTCAAACCGCTACTCGCTGCGTGACCAAATCCACCCTCCTGCTCTGGGACATCGACGGCACGCTGATCGTTTCGCACGGTGCAGGCGTCCGCGCCATGGAGCGTGCCCTGACGAAGTGCTTCGGCGTGAGCTGCGATCTCAGCGTTATCGATTGGGCCGGGCGCACCGACAGCTGGATTGTCACCGAGGTGCTCCGTCATGTGGGTTTGGAATACACACCGACCAACGCCCGCCAGTATCTTGAGGTCTACCTGGAGCTGCTCCCCGGAGAATTGCGGAGCGGCCCGCAAGGTCAGCTCCTGCCCGGCGTCACCACCTTGCTGGACCTCTTCCATCAACGCCCGGATGTGGTTCAAGGCCTGCTGACCGGCAACCTGCGGCGCGGCGCGGAACACAAGCTGACCCATTATGGGGTCTGGCATTACTTCGGTTTCGGTGCGTTCGCCGACGACAGCCCGCACCGCAACGAACTGGGTCCCCACGCCCTGCGCCGCGCCAAGGAAATCCATGGCCATGACTTTGTCCCGGAGCGCACCTGGATCATCGGCGACACGCCGCACGATATCGCGTGCGGCAAGGTCATCGGTGCGCACACCATGGCGGTTGCCACGGGCCAGCACAGCGTGGCCCAATTGGCCGTGCATCAGCCGACCGTGGTTTTTCCAAACCTCGCGGACACCGCAGCGTTTCTGCGGACCATTGGCGTGCCTTCCGCCGAATGACCCGGCCATATCTTGGCGCGGGCTTCGTGGTTCAATGAACCCGGCTCTCGAGGGCAACAACGCGGCCGTCCTGGAAAACAACCCTCAGCCGCTCGTCGTCGTAAGCACCCGCATTCGTATCATAGACCACGCCGCCACCGTAGGTGCTGCGACCGCGCGCCGAGCCCAGACCCAGCCCGATGGAAAAGCCGGTGCCGCCCCGCGTATAGGCCCAGATCTCCGCCGTGCCTTCACCGGACTTGCGCGTGTATTTTTTCTGCGGATCACCCAGGGCCACGCGCACCTGCTCGGGCGTGAACCCGATGTCCGCTTCACCGGCCAAGATCTTGTCCTGCACAGCCGTTGGCCAGGAATTGAAGGCCGCCTGCGACCCGGCAATCCGGGACCCAAGGGTGCTGCAGCCGGCACCGAGGAGCAACGTGAGCAACAACAGGGGGACGATGGGTTTCATGGTGGAAATTTGTTTTGCGACCGGGAGCATGGTCCGCGGTGATGGGACACCGCAATCCTCCGGAGGTTCTCCCCATGAAATCTTTCTCCATCGCCATCGGCTCCGACCACGCCGGCTTCGCCTACAAGGAGGCCATCAAGGCCATGCTCCTCGCCGAGGGGCATACCGTCCGCGACTTCGGCACCCATTCCGACGAACGCTGCGATTACCCCGACTTCTGCTTTCCCGTCGCCCGCGCCGTCGCCAGCGGCGAGTATGAGCGCGGCATCGTGCTCGGCGGCTCCGGCAACGGCGAGGCGATGGCCGCCAACCGCGTGAAAGGCGTGCGCTGCGGTGTCTGCTGGAACGAACAGGTCGCCATCTGGAACCGCGCCCACAACGACGCCAACTGCCTCTCCCTCGGTCAGCGCACCATCACCGAATCCGAGGCCCTGCACATCGTCCGGGTCTGGCTCGCCACCCCCTTCGAGGGCGAGCGTCATATCCCGCGCATCCGGAAGCTGGATTCCATGGCATAGACCCGCCACTGCCCGCGGGGATTGCCCGACGATTTCGTCCTCATATCCCCGTATGAGATAGGCTTAAGCATCTAGGCGAATAATTATTTTGACATCTAAATATGTGATGTTTTGATATCGAATTGTTATGGGAACCCATTACCAAGGCACCAAAGCCGAAATCGATGCGCTCAACGCCTACATCAAGCTGATGCGGGCGGCGGAATCGGTCACTGCCCGTTCCCATGCCGTGCTACCGAAAGAAATCACTCTCGCCCAGTTCGGAGTCCTCGAAGCCCTTCTGCACCGCGGCCCGCTCTGCCAAGGGGAGCTCGCCGACAAGCTCCTCAAGAGCGGCGGCAATCTCACCCTGATCGTGGACAATCTTGAAAAGGCCGGCTGGGTCCGCCGCGAGCGCAACCCGGACGACCGCCGCTTCATCACTGTTTCCCTCACCGACGCCGGCCGCACCTACATCAGCGGGCTGTTCCCCAAGATCGCCGCCAGCCTGGCCGCGGAATTCTCGGTCCTCTCCCCCGCAGAGCAGTTCACCCTCGGGTGGCTGTGCCGCAAGCTCGGCACTGGCCGTCGGACAACCGAGCAGGCTTCGCCCCCAAAGTCCGCGTGATTTTATTTTTCCCTATATTTTGAGTTAAAATTATTACCATGAAAACCCAGATCCAAAACCTCCTCCGCATCCGCCAAAATGATTGGGTCCCTGTTACCCTCCGACTTGCCCTCGGTCTCGTCATGGCCGGTCATGGCGCGCAAAAGCTATTCGGTTGGTTCGGCGGCTATGGCCTCCAGGCCACCGCCGGATTTTTTGCCGATAACCTCGGCCTGAAGCCCGGCCTCTTCTGGGCCGGCCTGGCCGGCGGCGGCGAATTCTTCGGCGGCCTCCTGCTCATCATCGGCTTGGCCACGCGCCTCGCCGCCGTGAATACCGCCATCATCATGCTCGTGGCGATCGTCACGGTGCACCCCAACGCGTTCTTCCTGCCCAACGGCATGGAGTTCACCCTCAGCCTCTTCGCGATGTCCATCGCGCTCATCGTCTCAGGCGGCGGCGCACTCTCCGCCGACGCCCGCCTCTCCCGCTCCCTCAACCCACAAAAAGTGTAACCCATTGGGTTACACTTCAACCTGCGCTCACCATGAAACTCCTGGGGCTTCATCACATCACCGCGATCGCCTCCGATCCGCGGACCAACCTCGACTTCTACACCCGCGTGCTCGGGCTCCGCTTCGTCAAGAAGTCGGTCAATCAGGACGATCCCGGCACCTATCATCTCTACTACGGTGACTACACCGGCTCGCCCGGCACCGTGCTCACGTTTTTCCCTTGGGCCGGATTGCGCCGGGGCCGGCCCGGGCATGGCCAGGCTTACGCCACGGCTTACTCCGTGCCCGCCGATTCGCTGACCTACTGGTTGGAGCGCTTCGCGAAGCTGAATGTCGCCGCGCTCCCCGTCGAAGAACGCTTCGGTGACCAAGTCCTCCCTTTCCTCGATCCCGATGGTCTGCGGCTCGAACTCGTCGCCACGGCCGAAACAGACAAGCGCCCGCCCGCGCCGTCCAAGGATGTGCCGGCCGAATTTGCGATCCGAGGTTTCCACAGCTCGACCATCGCGTTGACCGATGCCACGGCCACCGCCACCACCCTCGTCAAGACCATGGGTTACCGCCACGCCGCCCAGTCCGACGCCGGCCACCGCGCCCGCTACACCGTCGCAGGCGGCGGCCCCGGCACCTACGTGGATCTGCTGGTCGATCCGTCTCTCCCTCGCGGGCTGAACGGCACCGGCACCATCCACCACGTCGCCTTCCGCGTCGCCACCGATGCCGACCACGTGCAGGCGCACCGGGAGGTTGCACAGGGCGGGCTGCACATCAGCCCGATCATCGACCGCGCCTACTTCAAGTCGGTCTACTACCGCGAACCCGGCGGCGTGCTCTTCGAAATCGCCACCGACCAGCCCGGCTTCACCATCGACGAACCGGCCGAAACCCTCGCCAGCAAGCTGGGCCTGCCGCCGCACCTCGAACCCCACCGGGCCGAGATCGAGGCCGCCCTGCCCAAGCTGACTTAAATCTGCCCCGGAAACACCGAGCCGCGGAGCCAAACAGTGCAGATCGTATCTTCCTCCGTGTCTCCGCGCCTCCGTGGCAATTTCTTCTGAGCCATCATGAATCTCTCCTATCATCACCTCTTTCAACCCGGCACCGACTCCGCGGCACCGCCGCTGCTCCTGCTCCACGGCACCGGCGGCAACGAGCACGACCTCGTGCCGCTCGCCCGGCAACTCTCCCCCGGCTCGGCGCTCCTGAGTCCGCGCGGGGATGTGAACGAGCACGGTGCGCGGCGCTTTTTTGCCCGGCTCGCCGAAGGCGTCTTCGATCCCGCCGAAGTCACCCGCCGCACGCATGCGTTGGCCGATTTCATCACCACAGCCACCGCCCATCACGGTATCGCGCCCGGCCGCCTGCTGGCCGTCGGCTTCTCCAACGGCGCCAACATCGCGGCCACCCTGTTGCAGCTTCGTCCCGAAACCCTCGCCGGGGCCGTCCTCCTCCGCCCGATGGTGGTGCTCGATCAGTCTGCCGCCGCCGGCTCCCTCACCGGCAAGCGCATCCTCATCGCCAGCGGCACACATGATCCGATCGTGCCGCCGGATCATCCGGCCCGCCTCGCGGCCTTGCTGCGGGTTGGAGGAGCCGACGCCACGTTGCACTCCGCTCCAGCCGGCCACAACCTCACCTCCGCCGACCTCGCCGCCGCACAGGATTTTCTCGTGCGCCGCTAGACAAGGGCGGCCGGCTCGTGCAGGCTCGGCCCCATGCCTGACGCCGATCCGCCGCCCCAACGCTACGGTCTTAAGGCCCGGGAATTCCAGAAGGAGAACCAACCGGCCACACCGCCCGCGCCTTCGGTGCATGAAATTCTGCGGGCCAACCTTGCGCACGGGCAGGCGGTTGAGGACGCCAAACCCATGGACCTCACGGATCACCGCACCAAACGCACCCGGGACTACTGGTTGCTGATGATCGCGGGCAACGGACTGGGCGGCCTGCTCTGGTTCCTGCTGCCGTCGAGCCAGTTGATTTCAATTCTGCTGCCCGGGGTGCTGCTCGTGCTCAATCTCGGGCTCTATTGGATCATGTTCCAGGTGATGGAAAAATACTGACGCCGATGCGCCTGACCTATTTCGGCCACTCCTGTTTCCGCGTCGAGTTGCCCGGGGCGGTGCTCGTGATCGATCCCTTTCTTTCCGAAAATCCCCACGGCGCCGTCGATCCCTCCACGGTGCGGTGCGATTACATCCTCTGCACCCACGCCCATCAGGACCACATCTGCGACGCCCTTGCGCTGGCCCGCCTGCACGGTGCGACGGTGATCGCACCGTTTGAGCTGGCCAACCACTTCGCCGCGCAGGGCGCCAAGAGCATCGACCTGATGCCCGGCGGCGGCCTCGACCTGCCTTGGGGCCGCATCCAGATGACACCTGCCGTTCACAGCTCGGCCCTGGAACTGCCCGACGGAGAAAACCGCGCCATGGGCGTCGCGAGCGGCTATCTGATCAAGGCCGCCGGCCGCACACTCTACCACGCGGGCGACACCGCGCTGTTTGGCGACATGGCACTCATCGGCCGGCACAGATTGGACCTCGCGCTGATTCCAATCGGCGACCGTTACACCATGGGACCGGAGGAAGCCTTGGAAGCACTTGCCCTGCTTCGTCCCCGGCTGGCGGTGCCGATGCATTACAACACCTTCGACGCGATCCGCACCGACCCCGAGGCTTTCGCACGTCGAGCAACCGCCGCGGGACACGCCGTGCGGGTGTTGGCCGCCGGCGAGAGCTTGTCTCTCTGACACAGCGCAAAATCTTCGCAAAAGCCCCCGGTGCGCAGGCTTGCCCGCGACGATATGCCCGCCCAACGTCGGGTTTTGGACATGGCATTTCCCGAACCTCCCGCCATCCTGGCCTCGCGCGATCTGCGCGGACCTGAGTTGGAAAAATCACCCGCCGACTCCCTCCTGCGCATCTACGCTTGGATGCAACTCGCCCGCACGGCCGACAACCGCATCCTCGACCTTTTTCGTCAGGGCCTGATCAAGGGCACCGTCACCGGCGGCATGGGCAACGAAGGGCTCATCGTGCCCCTGACGCTGCTCGCGGACAAGACGCACGACGTCATCTCGTTTTCCCATCGCGGCTTCGGCGGCCATATCATCTGGAGCGGTCATCTCTGCGAGCACCTCAACCAGTATTTTGCCAACGCCCTCAGCCCCACGAAGGCCCGGGAGGGCAATATCCACCACGGCGACCCGGCCAACCGCTCGCTGCCCATGATCAGCCACCTTGGCATCATGCTTTCGAATGTGGTCGGCGCGACCGATTCCCAGCGTCGGCAGGGCCGGCCCGCGGTCGGCTTCGCCTTTTTTGGTGACGGCTCCTCCAGCACCGGCGACATCCACGAGTCCCTCAACCTCGCCTCGCTGCTCTCGCTGCCGGTCATTTTCGTCATCGAGAACAACCGCTACGCCTACTCCACGCCGTTGAACGAACAATACGCCGGCGCCGAGCTCTGGCAGCGGGCCGCCGGCTACGGCATCGAGGGCTTTGCCGCCGACTCCACCGACGTCCCCGCCTTCACCCGCACCCTCGCCTCCACCATCGAAAAAGTCCGCACCACTTCGCGTCCGGTCCTGATCGAAGTCAGCACCCTGCGGCTCCGCGGCCACGCGGCCTACGACACCTGCGACTACATGCAGCCCGGCGAGTCGGAGGCCTTCTTTGCGCAGGATCCCCTGCCCCGCCTGCGGGCTCAACTCGCTGCCGACGGCCACGCGGCGCGGCTGGACGAGATCGACCACGAGCTCGGCGCTTTTCTCGAGGCCTGCGTCAAGACCTGCCTCGCCGTCCCCCGGCCGGCGCCCGGCGACATGGTCACGGAAGTTTTTGCCCCCGACGCCCCAGCGCTGCCTTGGCGACCGGAGCCGGCCCAGCCCCAGTCCCTCAATCTCGCCCAAGCCATCAACGCCGCCCACCGCAAAATCCTGACCGAGCGGCCGGAATCCATCGTGCTCGGCCAGGACATCGGCAAATACGGCGGCGCCTTCAAGGTCACCGAGGGCCTGCTCAAGGAGTTCGGCCGGGCGCGCGTCTTCAACACCCCGCTCGCGGAAAGCGCCTGCACCGGCTACGCCATCGGCATGGCCGTCAACGGCCACCGCCCCATCGA
Organism: Opitutaceae bacterium; assembly: GCA_026125215.1. Lineage (GTDB taxonomy): Bacteria > Verrucomicrobiota > Verrucomicrobiia > Opitutales > Opitutaceae > UBA2377. The sequence continues at coordinate 6,550 of JAHCLN010000006.1, read as the reverse complement.
GGAGTTCCAGTTCGCCGACTTCGCCACCGAAGCTGTGACCCAGATCACGCAGAACGCCGCGACCTACCACTTCCGCTCCGGCGCGGCCTGCCCGGTCGTGTTCCGCTTCCCCTGCGGCACGGTGCAGCTCGGCTCCTTCCATTCGCAGGAGCTCGAGTCCATGTTTCTCTCCCTGCCGGGCCTCAAAGCCCTCTACCCGAGCACGCCGCAGGACGCCTTCGACGCGCTCCTTGCCGCCTACGAGGACAACAACCCCGTCATCCTTTTCGAAAACAAGGCCCTCTACCGCCGCGGCAAGCAGCCGGTGCAGTGGAACCCCGACTACCGCCAGGTCTGGCTGCCCCGCCAACTGCGCCACGGCGACTTCGGCACGTTCGTCACCTACGGCGAAGCCACCCACATGGCCGCGGAGGTGTGCGATTACCTCGCCAGCGAATACGAAGCCGCCTTCGACCTCTTCGACCTGCGCGGGCTCGCCCCGCTGCGGCTCGATGCGATCAAGGCCTCGCTGGCCCGCACGGGCCGGCTCATCGTCCTCCACGAAGGCCGCCGCACGCACGGCTTCGGCGCCGAACTGGTCGCCCGCCTGACCGAGGAGCATTTCGCCGCCCTCAAGGCCGCCCCGCTCCGTCTCGGCGCCCTCGACATCCCCGTGCCCTTCGCCGCCGAGCTGGAGCAGGCCTACCGCCCGACCAAGGACAAGGTTGTCGAAGCCATCACCGGCTGGATGGGGTGATACATTTTCGATTTTTGATTCTCGATTTTCGATTATTCCGCTTCGCTCACCGCCACGCATGCCCCAGTCGAAAATCAAAAATCAAAAATCGAAAATCAGCCGGCAGGCATGGGCCGCCATCCGCCTCTTCGCGATGGATGTGGACGGCGTGCTGACCGACGGCACGGTGCGCATCTCCTCCGACGGCACCGAGTCGAAATCGTTTTCCATCCTCGATGGCATGGGCCTGGTGCGGCTCAACCGGAACAATCTTGCCGTCGCCTGGATCAGCGGCCGGCCCTCGGGTGCGACCACCGCCCGCGCCAAGGAGCTGCGCATCCCCCACCTGATTCAGGGCCGCACCGACAAGCTCACCGCCCTGCAGGAACTCGCGGCGCAATTGAAACTGCCCGCCGCCGCCTGCGCCTACATGGGCGACGATGACATCGACGCCCCGGCTATCGCCTGGGCCGGCGTCGGCATCAGCGTGCCCGGCGCCATGCCCGCCGCGCTGCGCGCCGCCCGTTATGTCACCCGTCGCGCCGCCGGCCACGGTGCCGTGCGCGAGATTTGCGAACATATCCTCGCCGCCCGCGGTCAGGACACCGCATCGTGAACTTTATCCGCCTCCTTTTGCTGCTCGGCGCGCTGCCGTTGGGCTTGTCCGCCCAGACCCTTACCGCCGGCACGCCGGTCGAAAGCTTCCGGCTGCCCACCTTCACGCGCGAAGGCCACCGGTCCATGCTGCTGCAGGGCTCGGCCGCGCTGGTCACGGCCGCCCGCATCGAGCTTCGGGAGATGACGCTGACGCTGTTCAGCGGAGATGCCCGGAACCTCGTCGAGACGGTCATCCTGAGCCCGGTCGCCACCGTCAACCCGGAGAGTGAAGAGGTCGAGGGCGCCGGAGTGGTGCGCGTCATCCGCGACGACCTTGAGATCACGGGCCATGGCTGGCGTTACGACCACGCCCAGAAAAAAGTTTCCATCACCCGGGACGCCCGGATAGTGTTTCGCGCCCAATTGCCCGACATCCTCAAATGAACCGCCGCCTGCCGCTCCTCCTCGCCCTCATCATCCCGGCCCTGCCCGCGGGATTGTGCGCCACCGAGCCGCCGCCCACCGTGATCGAGTGCGCCGGCCTCGCCGAGACCGTCAGCACCGACACCGAGACGGTCGCGACCTTTCGCGACCAGGTCGTGGTCTCGGGCAACAACCTGAAGATTTTCTGCGATTTCCTGCAGGTCGTGGCCACCCGCAAGGGCGATCCCGCCGACACGCTCGGCGGCTACGGCAACTTCAAGTCGCTCGTCGCCACCGGCAACGTGCGCATCGTGCAGGGCGACCGCGAGGCCACCTGCGGCCGCGCCGAGGTTTTTCCGGGCGAGGACCGCATTGTGCTGAGCGAAGCACCCGTCGTGCGCAGCCTCGACGACCAGTATGTGGCCACCGGTCCGCGGCTGGTGCTCTACCGCGGCCAGCGCCGCGCGGTGATCGAGGGTGAGCCGGATGACCGGGCGCGCATCACGCTGCCCGCGCTCAAGGATCTCGGCTTCGACGAGGAAAACAAGGAGGCCGGGCCCTCCCGGTAATCCGCCGTCATGCCCGCCGCCGCCCAGTCGGAAATCCGCACGGAAGGTCTGGTCCGGACCTACGGCGCGCGCCATGTGGTGGACGGCGTGGACCTCAATTTTTCCGCCGGCGAGGTGGTCGGCCTGCTCGGGCCCAACGGCGCGGGCAAGACCACCACCTTCTACATGATTGTCGGGCTGGTGCCGGCCACGCGGGGGCGTGTGCTGCTCGACGGCAAGGACGTCACCCGCCTGCGCATGCACCAACGGGCCCGCCACGGCATCGGCTACCTGCCGCAGGAGGCCTCGGTTTTCCGCAAACTCACCGTCGAGGAAAACATCCTCGCCATCGCCGAGGTTGCCGGCATCCCGCGCCGCGATCGGCCGGCCGCCGTGCGCCACCACCTGGAGGAGCTCGGCCTCGGCCACGTGGCGAAACAAAAGGCCTTCACCCTCTCCGGCGGCGAGCGCCGCCGGCTGGAAATCGCCCGCGCCCTTGTCACCAAGCCGAAGTTTCTGCTGATGGACGAGCCCTTTGCCGCCATCGATCCCATCTCCGTGGCCGAGGTGCAGAAAATCATCCTCCGGCTCAAGCAGCGCGGCATCGGCGTGGTCGTCTCCGACCACAACGTCCGCGAGACCCTGCGCATCGTGGACCGGGCCTACCTGATCCACCGCGGGAAAATGCTCACGCAGGGCAGCAGCGAATTCCTGATCAACGACGCCCAGGCCCGGGAGTTTTACCTCGGCGAAGACTTCAACCTCTGACGCGCATGCAAAAAGCCATCCACGGGATCACCGTCGCGCATTTTTACGAGAGCTACCGCGAAAAGCTGAAGCTCGAGCTGCTCACCGACGGGGCCGGCCTGCACCGCCTCATCAAGGAGGGCTCCATCAACCGGCCCTCGCTCGCCCTCACTGGGTTCTTCAAGTATTTCGCCAACAAGCGCGTCCAGGTCTTCGGCGCGGCCGAGATGACCTATGTGAAGACCCTCTCCGAGTCCGCGCAGGCCGGCATCATGCGCGAGATGATCAAGCGGCACATCCCCTGCCTCGTCCTGACGCGCAACTATCACGGCACCGCCGCCATGATGGCGGTCGCCCGCGAACTCGGCCTGCCCGTTTTCCGCACCCCGATGATCACGATGAATTTCGTGAACCTCGCGACCCTGTGCATCGACAACGAGTTCGCCCCCTCCACCACCGAGCACGCCACCACGCTCGACATCAAGGGCGTGGGCGTGCTGCTGCGCGGCTCCAGCGGGGTCGGCAAGAGCGAGTGCGCCCTCGCCCTCATCGAGCGCGGCCACTCGCTCGTCGCCGACGACCTCACCGTCATCAAGCTGCTGGACGAACGCGAACTCATGGCCACCAGCCGCCCGCTCAACCGCGGCTGGATGGAGTGCCGCGGCATCGGCATCATCAACATCGCCGAGATGTTCGGCGTGAAATCCGTGCGGCTCGAAAAACGCCTCGACCTGGTGATTTCGCTCCAGGAATGGACCCCCGAGGTCGTCGAGGAACGCACCGGCCTGGAGGAGAACTACTACACCATCCTCGGCCGGCGGCTGCCGCACATCGAGCTCTACGTCCGGCCCGGCCGCGACATGGCCCGGCTCGTCGAGGTCGCCTCGCTCACCCAGGCCCTCAAAAAAATGGGCCACGACCCCGCGAAGGAATTCAACGAACGGCTGATCGCCCACATGGCCCGCGAAGCGGAGGCCCCCTCCACCAAGATCCAGCCCTTCGAGCGCGACAGCCGCAATATCGAGACCTGATTTATGTCCGCCACTCCCACCCGCGTTGACGGCCGCCGGGCCGCCCAACTTCGTCCCATCAGTTTCGAGCCCGACATCGCGCCCCACGCCACCGGCTCGGTGCTCGTCTCGTTCGGCGCCACCCGCGTCATCTGCGCCGCCACCATCGAGCCCAAGGTGCCCGCGTGGATGCGGCAGCAGGGCGTCAAAGGCGGCTGGCTGACCGCGGAGTATTCGATGCTGCCCTACTCCACGCTCGACCGGAAACCGCGCGACATATCCAAAGGCAAACTCGACGGCCGCACCGTCGAGATCCAGCGCCTCATCGGCCGTTCCCTTCGCGCCATCATTGACCTGCAGAAACTGGGCGAGAACACCCTCTGGGTGGACTGCGATGTGCTCCAGGCCGACGGCGGCACCCGCACCGCCTCCATCACCGGCGCGTATCTCGCCGCCCGCCTCGCCGTGCAGCGGCTGCTCGACGACAAGAAACTGGCGGAGAATCCGCTCACCGATTCCGTGGCCGCCGTCAGCGTCGGCGTGTTCAATAACCAGGAGCTGCTCGATCTGAACTACATCGAGGACAAGGACGCCGAGGTGGATTTCAACATCGTCATGACCGGGCAGGGGAAATTCGTGGAGGTCCAGGGCTCCGGCGAAGAAGCCACTTTCAGCCAGGAACAGCTGACCGGCCTGATCGCCCTCGCCCAACGGGGCCTCAAGGAAATCAGCGGCCTGCAGACCGCCTTTCTCACCAAGCGCCTGCTGGCGCGGTAGCCGGAGCGCCCGCCCATGCAAACGCCCCCCGTGTTGCCAACGACGCAACGTCCGGCGGGCTCCCTGCGGGTCGTGACCGGACTGGTGGTCTTCGCGCTCCTCGACCTGTCAATGCAGGCTTGGAGCGCCTTCGTCTGGCTGAAGAACGGCGGCTCGCTTTCGCTGACCGCACCCTTCAGCACCCTGGCCCTGGGTCTGGCCGCGTGGTTGGTCTGGCGCGGCCGGCGCGGAATCTGGCGAGTCCTGCTCTATCTGGCGCCGATCGGCCTTGGTCTCATCTTGGGCCTGTTTCTGGCCGGCGGACTCTTTCTGCCCTGGCGGCTGTTGCGCGCCCTGCTGCTGCACAGCCCTCAGGCGACAACCCTCCATTTGGTTCATGCGCTGCTCGCCGGCCTGATTTTGGGTTGGTTGGCATGGGAAGCCGGCCGCGTGCAGGCGGCTGGCGGGCCACGCCAGACTTGGTCGCGGGCCCCGGTGTTGGCCGCCTTGGGTGCGCTGCCAACCTTGTTGCTGGCAAAATTGGCTTTGCTGCTGATGCAAGGAAGCTGGACCGCGGAAGCCGTCGCCCAAGCCCGGGCTGAACTGGGCGACGCATACGACTACCAGGTGATCTCCTGGCAGGTGCACAAGCAAGCCGGCCGCACGAGCGGGCACGCCGTGGTCTTGGCCTACAACGATGAGGAAGTGCAGCAAGTTCAGGTTCGGTGGTAGCTGCCCCCTGCCAGAGCCGCATTAGCCGGCTGTTTCCACCCGTCCAAACGGGCTAACGACTGCGGCCCGCCTGCTTTTTAACGTGTCTTCCCTCCGGCTTTTGTGGCTAGATGAGCGGATAATTCCCCATGAACATCCACGAGTATCAGGCCAAGGCTCTCTTTGAAAAATTCGGTGTGCCGGTTCCCAAGGGCGCCGCCGCCACCACCCGGGAAGGGTTCGCCGCCGCCCTCGCCAGCTTGCCCGAGGGCCCCACCATGGTGAAGTCCCAGATCCACGCCGGCGGACGGGGCAAAGGCACCTTCACCGACGGCTTCAAGGGCGGCGTCAAATTCTGCAAAACCAAGGCCGAGGCCGCGGACATCGCCGGCAAAATGCTCGGGAACACCCTCGTCACCCTCCAGACCGGTCCCGCCGGCCGCAAGGTGCAGACCGTTTACTTCACCGTCGCGAGCGACATCAAAAAGGAATACTACCTCGCCGTCCTCCTCGACCGCGCCTCCTCCCGCCCCGTCATCGTCGCCTCCACCGAGGGCGGCGTCGAAATCGAGAAGGTCGCCCACGACACCCCCGAGAAGATTACCAAGGTCGTCATCGACCCCGCCTACGGCATCGCCGACTTCCAGCTCCGCCAGCTCATCGCCGCGCTGGAGCTCACCGGCGCCGAGGCCAAGAACGCCGCGAAGCTCATCAAGAACCTCTACACCATGTTCTGGGAAACCGACGCCGCCATGGTCGAGGTCAACCCCCTCATCACCACCCCGACCGGCGAGGTCCTCGCCCTCGACGCCAAGATCAACTTCGACTCCAACGCGCTCTTCCGCCACCCCGAGATCGTCGCCTTGCGCGACCTCGACGAGGAGGACCCGGCCGAGATCGAGGCCTCCAAGTTCGACCTCACCTACATCTCCCTCGACGGCAACATCGGCTGCCTGGTGAACGGCGCCGGCCTGGCCATGGCGACGATGGACACCATCAAGCTGTTCGGCGCCGAGCCGGCCAACTTCCTCGACGTGGGCGGC
>JAHCLN010000059.1 GCA_026125215.1 Opitutaceae bacterium | reverse complement strand
AGCGACTGGAAGACGGAAAAGTTGCAGACGTATTGGTCGGCCAGGAGCTTGTCCAAATCGTGCAGTTCCTCCGGCTGGTAGCCGGTCTGGCGGCCTTCTTTCGCGATCTGCTCGCAGATCTGCCAGAAGAGGGACTCGGCGGCGGCGCGGTTCTCGAGGTCGAGGTAGCCGAGATTGAAGAGGGAGAAGGCCTCCTCCTTTTTCTGGATCGCGTCGTGGAAACGCTCCAGCCGGCCGAGCTTGGTCCGGTTGCGCAGCATGACCTCGAGGTCGGTCACGACCTTGTGCTTGATCTTCGGCTCGTGCTGCTTGCCGAGCGACTCGCGCTTGTTGATGCGCTCGAAGACCTCGACGACGAGGAGGGAGTGGGGGGCGACGATGGCGCGGCCGGATTCGCTGACGATGTCGGGCACCGGCACGCCGGAGGCCGCGCAGATCTCGCGGATGTTGAAAACCACATCGCGGGCATACTCCTCCATGGAGTAGTTCATGGAGGACTCGTAGTTGGTGCGGGAGCCGTCGTAGTCGATGCCGAGACCGCCGCCGACGTCGAGGTAGCCCATGGGGAAACCCATCTTGGCCAGCTGGCAGTAGAAACGGGAGGCCTCGATCACGGCGTTCTTGATCGTGATGATGTTCGGCACCTGCGAGCCGATGTGGAAGTGCACCAGCTTCAGGGCGGAGGCGAGCTTGGCGGCCTTCAGTTTTTCGCAGGCAAACAGGATCTCGGCGGTGTTGAGGCCGAACTTGGCGTTGTCCCCCGTGGACATGGCCCACTTGCCCTCGCCGCGGGTCTGGAGTTTGGCGCGGAAGCCGATCAGGGGCTTCACCCCGGTTTCGGCCGAGATGCGGATGATGTCGTCCAGTTCCTGCAGCTGTTCGACGACGATGATGATTTTCTTGCCCAGTTTGCGGCCGAGCAGGGCGAGGCGGATGTAATCGTGGTCCTTGTAGCCGTTGCAGATGATGAGCCGCTGGGCGCCCTCGTGCATGGCCAGGGCGATCATGAGCTCGGGCTTGGAGCCGGCCTCCAGCCCGTAGTTGTAGTCCTTGCCGGCGGCGACGATCTCATCGACGACCTCGCGGAGCTGGTTGACCTTGATGGGGAAGACGCCGCGATATTCGCCCTTGTAGCCTTCCTCCTTGATGGCCTTGCGGAAAAGCTCGTTGAGCCGGGCGACCCGGTGCCGGAGCAGGTCCTGGAAGCGGATGACCATGGGGGCCTTCAGGCCCATGCCGAGGGCCTCCTGCACGACGTCCAGCACCCGGATGCCGCGGCCGTCGGCCAGGGGCTGGACGCCGACGAAGCCGTCGGGGTCCACGGAGAAATGGCCGGAGCCCCAGCGTTTGAAGCCGTAGAGCTCCTCGGATTTGGCGGCCGACCAGGCGGAGGCGGGTTTGTTTTTCAACGGAAAGGGTGGGGAGTTATGGGCTTGCTTTTGCGAGTGTCGAATCAGTTAGATGCGTGTTTTCTTTTTTCAAAACCAGCAACACGAAACGCCCAAAATGTTCCTTATGCCCGACTCCCTGCTCCTGATCGCCCAAGCCGCCCCCGCTCCCGGACAGGGCAGCGCGATGCCCTCGCTCATCTTTTTCGGACTGATGTTTGCGGCCATGTATTTCCTGCTCATCGCGCCGCAGCGCAAGAAGCAGAAGGAGCACGAGAAGATGCTGGCCGCGTTGCAGTCGGGTGACGAAATCGTGACGACCGGCGGCGTTTACGGCCAGATCACCAACGTGAAGGACGACCGCTTCGTTGTCCGCATTGCCGAGAACACCAAGGTCGAGATCGGCAAGGGCTTCGTGCACGGCGTGGTCCGCAAGGCCGGGGCCGACAAGGCCTGAGGCTCGCCGGCTGCTTCCGCCGTGCCGGCCCGGCCGCACGGTCCATCGCTTTAAAACCAAAAACCCAACATGCTCCGACGCAATCTCTGGAAACTCACGTTCAGCCTCCTGCTGGTGGCGTGGGCCGTCTCCACCCTCCTGCCGATCCAAGACCGGCCCTTTCCCGACTACATCCGGGCCGAGGCCTCGGCCAAGCCGGCCGAGTTCGCCGCGCTGCTCAACGAGGCCATCGCCCGCAAGGAGGCCGGTCTCGCGCAGAGCGAGTTCGTCGCCCTCAAGCAGATCGGCAAGGAGCGGAAGATCGATTTCGCCCAGTATTTCCCGCATCTCCGCCTGGAGGAGAGCCTGCGCAACATCGAAAAGCGCAACGACATCCTGCTGACCGAGCTGCTGCAACGCTCCAAGAGCCGGCTGCAGCTCGGCCTCGACCTGCGCGGCGGCGTAGCCTTCACCCTTGAGGTGGACGAACTGGCCGCGGCGAACATCAGCCTCGACGAGCGCGAAGAGAAGCTGACCAAGGCCATCGAGATCATCGGCAACCGCATCGACGGCCTGGGCGTCGCCGAGCCGATCATCCGCCCCGTGGGCAACAACCGCATCGAGGTGCAGTTGCCCAGCGTGAACACCAAGGACAATCCGAACATCATCGACGAAACGTCGAAGCCTGCCCGCCTGGATTTCCGGCTGGTGCATCCCACGCTGACCCCGCAGATGACGGCCGAGGTGCCGCCGGGTTACGAGCTGCTCACCCTCGAGTTCGAAGGCGCCCGCGGCGAGACCGGGGTCGAGGAACTCTACGTCAAGCGCATCCCCGAGATGACCGGCGAGATGATCTCGAACTCCTTCGCCCGGCCCGACATCTACGGCAAGCCCGAGGTCATCCTGCAGTTTACCCGCGAGGGCCGCACCCGTTTTGCCGAGGTCACCCGCGAGATCGCCACCCAGGGCCAGCAGACCGGCCGGATCGGCCGCCTCGCCATCGTGCTCGACGGCAAGCTCTACTCCGCGCCCACCGTGCGCGAGGAGATTGACAGCGAGTCCGCCCAGATCACCGGCAGCTTCTCCGACCGCGAGGCGCTCAACCTGGCGAACGTGCTCAACAACCCGCTCGACCTGCCCCTGATCGTCAAGGAACAGTATGAAGTCGGCCCGTCGCTCGCGGCGGATGCGATCTCCAGCGGCCGCCTGGCCTTCATCATCGGCACGGCGCTGACCGCGGTTTTCATCGTCGCTTTTTACACCAAGGCCGGCGCCCTCGCGATTATCGCGATGCTGGCCAATGTGATCATCATCCTCGGCGTGATGGCCAGCTTCGGCGCGACGCTCTCGCTGCCCGGCATCGCCGGCATCGTGCTGACCATCGGCATGTCCGTGGACTCGAACATCCTCATCTTCGAGCGCGTGCGCGAGGAGCTCAAGCTCGGCAAATCGCTGCCCGCGGCCCTGGAGGCCGGTTTCGAGAAGGCGTTCTCCGCCATTCTGGACGGCAATCTCACCACGCTCATCACCGCGGGCATGATGATCGCCCTCGGCACCGGCGCGGTGAAGGGCTTCGGCGTCACGCTGACGATCGGTATCTTCTCCACGATGTTCGCCGCCCTCGTGGTCAGCCGCATGCTGCTCGACTGGCTCGTCAACAGCCTGAACGTCCAGCGCATCCCGATGTTCGCCGTGTTCCAAGGCACCAATTACGACTTCATGAAATACGCCCGGCCGGCCTTCATCGCTTCCTGGCTGATCGTGCTGATCGGCGCCGGCACCGTCATCTACAAGGGCAAGGATATCTACGGCATTGACTTTACCGGCGGCGACCAGGTGCAGCTCAGCTTCGAGCGGAAGCTGGACCTCGCCGAGGTCCGCCAGGTGGCCACGGCCGCCGGGGTCACCGATCTCAACATCACCTACACCCAGCAGATCGGCGGCGATGCCGAGGTGCTGCGCCTGACCACGCCTTTCGACGAGGCGGAGCGGGTGATCGCGGCGCTGCAGGCGGCGCACCCCGACGCCGGCTTTGAGCTGGCGGGCACCGCCCGCATCGGTCCCAGCGTGGGTGAGGAGATCCAGCGCAACGCCGCCTGGGCCATCTTCTGGTCGCTGCTGCTTATCCTGGCCTACGTGGCCTTCCGCTTCGAGATGGGCTTCGGCGTCGGCGCCGTGGTTTGCACCATCCACGACATCCTGATCACGATCGGCCTGTTCGTGCTCTTTGACCGGCAGTTCAACGCCGCCATGGTCGCGGCCATCCTGCTCGTCGCCGGTTACTCGATCAACGACACCATCGTCGTCTTCGACCGCATCCGCGAGGAGCTGAAGCTCAACCCGACGCAGTCCCTCAAGGAGATCATCAACCGTTCGCTCAACTTGACGCTGGCGCGCACCTTCATCACCGGCGGCAGCACGCTGCTCACGGCGCTGGTGCTCTTCTTTGTCGCCACCGGCGACATCAACGACATCGCCCTGACCCTCATCATCGGTGTGATTGTCGGCACGTTCTCCTCGCTCTTCATTGCCTGCCCGATCTTCTACTGGTGGCACAAAGGCGATCGCCGGCACGTCGAGAAACACCATGACGTGGCGCCCAAATACGAATGGGCGGGCACCAGCCGCGCGGCGGAATAAGGCGGAAACCAAGCACCGCTAGCCCGCCGATGCGCTGGACCTATCAGCCGCTTCCGGCCGGCCGGGTCGAAGCGCTCAGTCAGCAAACCGGGGTCAGCCCGGTGCTGGCGGAGCTTTTGCTGCGCAACGGGCATGCCGACGCCGGGGAAATCGCCGGGTTGCTCCAGCCCGCGCTGGCCGCGCTGCAGGACCCCTTCCGCCTCCGCAACCTGGAAGCCGCCGCGCAGCGGCTCCGCCGGGCCATCGCAGCCGGCGAAGAGGTCGTGGTGCTCGGTGATTATGATGTGGATGGGGTCAGCAGCACCGCCCTGTTGGTCACGGTCCTGCGGCATTTCGGCCTGCGGCCGCGGTTTGTGGTGCCGCGCCGCGCGGAAGACGGATACGGACTCTCGCGCAGCGCGATCGACCGGGCCCTGGAGGCCGGCCGTCCGGGGTTGTTCATCGCCCTGGACTGCGGCACCAACTCGCTGGAGGAGGTGGCCTATCTGCTGGGACTGGGGATCGATGTCCTCGTGATCGACCACCACCGCTCGAAGGAGCAGGTTTTGGCCGGGGGCGTTCTCATCAACCCCCACGTGCCGGCGGATGGCCCGGAGGCCGATCCGGCCTGGCTCAATCTCTGCACGGTCGGCCTGGTCTTCAAGCTGGCGCACGGGTTGTTGAAACTGCTCCGCGCCGAGAACCACCCCGCGGCCTTCGCCTTCCGCCTGAGCAGTCATCTTGACCTGGTGGCGCTGGGCACGATTGCCGATCTGGTGCCGTTGCGCGGGGAAAACCGCATTCTGGCGCGCCACGGCCTCCGCATGCTGGAGGAAACGCAGCGGCCCGGCCTGCGGGCCTTGATGGAGGTGGCCGGTGTGCGGCGCAACCAGCCCATCATGCCGGTGGACATTTCTTTCCGTCTCGGCCCGCGCATCAACGCCAGCGGGCGGCTGGCCGACGCGGCTCTCTCCGTTGAGCTCCTGCTGAGCGAGAACGGCCGGTTTTGCGAGGAGACCGCCCGGCAACTGGACCTGTTCAACCGGGAGCGGCAGGACATCGAGCGCGACATCACCGCCGAGGCGGAGCGGCAGATCGAGGAGCATTACGCCGCCGATCCCGGCGTCGTCCTCTTCAACGAAAACTGGCACCCCGGCGTGGTCGGCATCGTGGCCGGACGAGTCTCCCGCAAATACAACCGCCCCTGCGTGGTGCTGGGCAACGAGGGCGACATGGCCAAGGGCTCCGGCCGCAGCGTGGAGGGCATCAATCTCGTGCAGGTTTTCGGCGGCTGCAGCGAACATCTCAGCAGCTGGGGCGGACATCCCATGGCCGTGGGCGTTGCGCTGGCCAAGGTCCGGCTGGATGCCTTTCGCGACAGTTTCGCCGCCGCGGTCCGGGCGCATGCCGGCGATGAGATTGCCGACCGTGAACTCACCATCGCCGCCTGGCTGTCGCCGGCGGACATCGGCGAGGAGCTCATGGCCGAACTGGAGCGCCTGCACCCCTTCGGGCAGGGCAACCCCGAACCGGTGTTTGGTGTGGCCGGTGTGAGTCTGACGCACCGCCCCGAAGTCTTCAAGGAACAGCACTTCCGTTTTCAGATTGAGGCGGCCTCGGGCCGCCGGCTGCACGGGGTGGCGTGGAAACTGGCCGAACGGCTGCCGCCCACCGGGGTGCCGCTGGATCTGGCGATCGAGCTGCGTTGGAACCATTTCAACGGCCGCAAACTCCTGCAAATGGAGCTCAAGGACTGGCGTCCGGCGCAGCCGCCCGCCGCTTGAAATTCTCGCTTGCACTCGGCCGTTTCTGCATGCTTTTTCGCACCCTCACGCAGCCGTAGCTCAATTGGATAGAGCATCTGACTACGGATCAGAAGGTTTGGGGTTCGACTCCCTACGGCTGCGCCATTTTCAAGACCCTCGCAAACAACGGTTTGCGCGGGTCTTTTTGTTGTTCCGCCTGGAAAATCCCTCGGGCGGACTTTCGGTTTCTCGCAAGACTTTTGGGTGTGAGATGAGCGGAAAAGGCACTTTCTGCACCCCTGGGGATACCTGGAATTTAGTGCCCCGTTTTGCCGGGCGTGAGCGAGGCTGATCCTATGGTGCGAGGGCCTGACCACGACCCCGGCATACTTCCCTGTTCAGGGCACTAAATTCCGATCCGAATTGGTGCACCCTTACCCTAACCAATCGCTCGCATTGGACTGAGCCTCCAACCCTGGTAACGGATTTATAGATGCGGATATCCCTACGTGATCGGATAGCTCCTCACCGTTCGGACCAAAGCGTGAAATGATTTTTTCGACGCGGCAACTCAGCCTGCGATCGGTAGCGATGTGATCGATCAGCATCGCTCCATGTTCATCGACCATACCACCGGTAGCCAACTTCAGATTTTCTCCAAGCGTATGCGCTAGCTCTTGATAAACCGGTTCAGGCTGCAACCGGCGCGGAATGCGCTGATTGAAGTCTCCAGCCATACAAACGGGCTCAGGGAGCGAAGAATATCGCTCCAGCACAGGGCGAAGAGCTCGCAAGTAAGCGAGGTGGTCCTCCCAAGGCGCCCGGTCCCGACGACCTGTGCGGACATGCGCATGCTGCCAAGGAATGCAGACCCCGAACATGCGTATTCCTCCTGTGACGCCGGTGATGAATCTACCGCCGGGCAATTCATCGGAACCATGGGAATCAACCTGGCTCCAAGGTAATTGGCTCCAAAGGGCGACTTTGCGCCGACCTCGCGCTGTCCCGTAGCCATAATCGGAGTGGGATAGAATGCCATATCCCTCTGTCGGTAAAAAATCCTCCCTTGTTTCAGTCAGGCACAGGATGTCGGGGTTTATCCTCTGGATCGCCTTCCGGATCAGCGCACCCCGGCTGCTGCCAGGCCCGGCCCACGCTACATTCCATATCAACAATCTCAGGTGGCGATGAAGATCGAATGTGCGGGCCATGGAGACCGAAATATTGCGTGATGGACCGGCAAGGTTTCAGCGCTCAGGGGCAGACTTTATCAGCGAGGTCGAGCCCCCGCGTCGGTCAATGTCGCCGGGTCAATTGAGAGGCGATTCCACCATTCATCGTTTGATGTCCTTGCCCGTAGAAACCTAAGCACCGGCACGCCGCCTGCTCGCAACACAGCCTTTGCCTTTATCAGCTCTTGTTTGATCGATCCGATCTTTAGGTCTGAGCCATAACCGCCACGCTGAAGGTGCAGTTTGAAGGTTGCCCAGCCCAACGGATCCGAAAATCGCTTATGGAGGCGCCCGTGACAGGTCTTGCAAACTGCATAAACGGCGGGTCTTTCCCATTGGTAAGGCTCTGCATAATCCTCCCCGTGCGGCTCCACCTTGGCGGACGGGTCACCGCAGACATGGCACGCGCAGTGGTAATATGGATGTGATCGGCCGGGGTAAGTGGCGTGCAGTGCGCGCAGCTTCTTGCTCCGCTCACTCGGCGTGTAGCCGTTGTAGTAATTCATTGCCCCATCCCTTGGTCATTAGACCGGGGAAAATCAAGCGCTTGCTCCCTGCGATTCGAGTGCATCGGATTAAATGGCATGGCACCCAAACTTGCCCCATTATTCCGCTTCGGGAGGAGCACTGCTCGGCACATAGGCCCCTCCCAGCCAACCGGCGAATTTTGCCTTCACCGCGTCGATCGTCGCTCTGGCGGGTTCACGGTTTTTGGACCGAAGCAGGCAGCCCATCCGCCACGTTCCGGTAGGATCGCGTTGCAATTGCAGAGTGCAGCGTTCCGGTGCCAGCACGCGGTAGTAAGCCGACCCCCCCTGTAAGGCGGCGCGGATCGAGCGGGCGTCGCCGAGACAGTGCCGCATCAGGTCACCTTCGTCGGCCAAGGCGTGGTCGGTGGTCAAAGGCGTGATCGTGTCATCGCCGGGGCAGGGCGGGGCGGGCAATGGGCTGGGTAACGATTCACGCGGTGGTTTTGGGGGCCTAGGCAGTGCGGCGACCATCTTGGCGCTGTGGCGGTAGGAGAGCAATGGCCGCGGTTGCCAACGCCCGGCCTTCGCCGCCTCGGTCAGCGTCCAGATGTGAGGGAAAGATATAAACTGATCTTCCATTTCACCTAGCTGGGAAAGCTCGACGATCAGACGCGGGGTGTAGAGGTGCCAGGAGTCACGGCAGCGCAGCCACTGCACCAGCTCGAAGTTCAGTTGCTCTACGCCGGACAGCAGAGGCAACACCGCCGTATCGGTGAAAATCTTCCGCAGGATTTTTACGGTCCGGGCGTTCATCTGCGAAAGGGGCAGGCGGGCGAAGATTTTCCGCAACCGCTCCGATGGCGGGAAACCCAGCGCTTGCAGGATCACCCGCTGCCGTTGCCCAGCCAGCGCGACCGCAGCGGTCCAGCCGATTTGCGGCGTGAACCGGCGGGTGGCGAGCATGTAACCCAAGCCGGGGTTGCAGTGCAGCAGTTCCAGACCCCCCCGTGAGGCTTGGGCGAACTTGAGCACGAGGAAGCCGTCGTCCCCCTTGAGCTGCCGCAATACGGCCTGCTGGGCGGAGGGCAGCGTGCCGAAGAGCGCTTCGAGGTGCCGGCGGTTCCAGACCGCGCGGTGCATCTCCTGCCGCCGTTCCGCGGTGACCGGCTCGTCGGGATCGAACTCCGCATAACACCGCCGCCAGAGCAGGCCCCGTTCCCGCACCGGGCTGCGGCGCCAGTCCCGGCCCTCTTCCGCCACCCAGACCTGCGCCTCCGGCCACAGCCGGATCGCATACGCCGCCACCGGCCGGATCATGACAAACCATCCCCGCCGGTAGCCGGTCAGGGGCTGCCGGCACCGGCCGGCAAGGCGCACGATCTGCGACCAGGCGGGACAGCGCGGCAGGTCGGGCGGTCGGCAGGAGGTTGGGGCAGGGTGCATCCGGCCATCTTACCGGCCACCCCGGACATCCGTTGTCGGGTGAGGTGTAGTCTTCGGGGACTTGACAGTCAGTGGACAGCCTTTGTCCGACCCCGGCGGGTAAGGTGACAGTCCCAAAGTTCGCTCCAGCTCCAATCCATCCCGCCAATTCCTCCTGTTCCCCATGCAACTCCTCACCCAACACGGGGCCTACCACCTCGGCGTCGTGCGCGATGCTCCTAACTTGCTGATCTTCCGTGCTCCCACGGCCGCCGATCTCGAAAATCTCAAGGCGATTTGCCGGCTGGATGCACCGGTTCACCGGGTCCTGTTCGATCCGCTCGGCGAATACCGTCTCACCCTGCCGGTGGCACAACTGCCCGCCGTGCTGACTACCTTGGCCCGGCTCATTGATTACCCCGACCTGCCGGCCCGGCTGGAGACCACGCTCGGGCAGGAAAAACAGGCAAATATCTGCCGCCGCTTGCTCAACGATCTCGACGACCTGCAGCACTAGCAAGAGGGTTCACCTGCAGACATGCATTAGCCGTTAAGCAACCGCCCTTAGGCCGAGTGCGAATGAACTCGCCGCGAGCCTGTGATTACATAGCTGAAAAAACATCGGGTAGGTTGATCGACAACGAGGTCATGGGTGGTTAATGATTCGCCGCCTTACGGCTAACTGGCCGAATGTCTTTTGCCACGATTCTACAGAGCGCGGTGCTTACGCACGCGATCCGCCAGTTTGAGGAATTCGTCAATTGTTTGGTCGCTTTTGCTGTCGTTCATCCGCCACGAGCAGATTCGGAATTTATCGCCGTCATGGTCAACCGAAGGCAGATCCCAAAACTCACGCCGATATTCGGCACGTTTGTCTTTGGCGGCGTCATTGTCCCAAGTGGAAATTTTGTCCCAGGCCAGCTTTTCGCCAGTGTAGAAATCCCTCCCTTGTGATTCTTTGATGGCCTCAATAATCCTCTGCTTGTAGTCGCGTATGGAGGGTTTTTTGTCGCAGTTATTTTGCCGTTTCCTATCGCGGTTCACATGAGCTCTGGCTTTGCGATCCAGCCAACGCTTAAAATTGGCCTCATTATCAACTAGGTCGTTCAAGCATGCAGGCATTTGGTATTGGCTCATGGCAGTGGCAGGTTGGCGCAGTTGGTTATTCTTGAAAGGCTAATTGTAAGTGATCGTGGGCGAGGGTTGTCGTTGCATTGTGCTAAAGCCCCCGGACACTGGCTGTCCTATGGCCAAGGCCGCCAAGCTCCCCAACTCCCGGCCGCCGGTGGCGCGGATGATCCGGATCCACGAGGAATTGCAGGACGGGCGGCTCACCAACTGTCCGAAGCTGGCCAAGCTCCTGGAGGTTTCCACCAAGACGATCGCCCGCGACCTGGAATTCATGCGCGACCAGCTCGGGCTGCCGGTGGAATACGACGCAACGATCTATGCCTGGCGCTATGCCTACCCGGTAAAAAACTTTCCGACGGTGCAGATCAACGAGGGAGAACTGCTAGCGTTGCTAGTGGCCCAGAAAGCGCTCGAACAATACCGCGGCACGCCCTACCACGACCAATTGGCCCATGCATTTGAGAAGCTCTCCGCGGGATTGCGCGACCAGATCAGCTTCTCGCCCTCGGGCGGGCTCGCGAATGTGTCGTTTCACCACCTCGGACTGGGGAAGGCCGACCTGAAGATTTTTGAGACGCTCACGCGGGCCGTGCACGCGCAGCGCGAGATCGAGTTCACCTACCGCAAGCCGCAGAGCAAAGCCGACGAAACGCGGCAAATGCAGCCCTACCATCTGGCGAACCGGGAGAACGCCTGGTATCTGCTGGGGCGCGACTGCGGGAAGGACGCGCTGCGCACCTTTGCGGTGGGTCGCATCAAATCGGTGAAGCTCGGGCACCGGAGCTTCACCAGGCCGCCGGAGTTTTCCCCGGAGCAGTTTTACGCCCGGACCTTCGGGGCCTTCGTGGGCTACGGCGACCACCGGGTGGTGTTGCGGTTCGAGGCCGGCGCGGCGGACCAGATCCGCGAGCGTTTCTGGCACGAGTCGCAGGAGTTCAAAGAACTGCCGGAGGGGCGGCTGGAAATGAGCCTGCATCTGGGCAGTCTCGACGAGATCCAGCGCTGGGTGCTGGGCTGGGGACCGCAGGCGGAGGTCGTCCAGCCCGCCGAACTGCGCCAAGCCGTGAAAACCGCCGCGCTCGCCACGGCGGAGCGGTATTGAGGAATGTCCCAAAAATGACGGAAGACATGCCTGGGCTTGTCGGAACGGGCCGCGGTCCGCTCGGAGAGCGGACCCTGCCGACGCTACCGCGCCTCCGTGCGTGGGTCACATTTTTACTTAAACCGCTGCAGTGCGTGACCATGCTTCAAGCAGGTGCGCCGGCATGCCATTTCGGATATAAATGGCGGAGAGGGGGGATTGATTCGCTTCGCTCAGGGCTGCGCCCCAAAGCCGTCGGCTTTGTCCATATCCCCCCCTCGCAATCGCGTCGCGACTGCACCGGCTGACGCCGGTTGGCCATTTCCTGCGGAAATGGCGGAGAGGGGGGGATTCGAACCCCCGGAACGGTTTTACCCGTTCAACGCTTTAGCAAAGCGCCGCTTTCGGCCACTCAGCCACCTCTCCAAACCAGTGGGGGCAGGCAAACGCGCCTCCCGCAAAGTGCAAGGCCGATTTCGCCGGGGCCGGCCTTACTCGTCGTCGTCCTCCACCGGACGCTCCAGTTCCGCGCGGCATTCGCCGATGACGCGGAGCCAGATTTCCCGCAGATCGAAAAGCGTGACCTGGGCGTCGGCCCGGTAATCCGCAATGGCGGGCAGCTGCGCGGCGGGTTCGTTCAGCCGGGCGAGCGTCTGGTTGAGCGCGCCGAGGGCACGTTTGAAGAGGCTGATCGCCATGGCGTAATCACCGAACTCCAGGGCATGGATGGCCTGCATGGCGAGGTCCTCGCCGACGTGGAGCGCTTCCAGGTAGCGCAGCGCGAGGGGCTGAGGCACTTTGCGGGGATCCTCCGCGAGCAGCGCCCAATGGCGCCGCAGCCGCAGGTAGAGGGCTCGGGTGGCGATGAAAATCGGGTTCTTGTGCAGCGTGTAAACGTCGGGGCTGCCGCCAAAATCCTCCGCCGTGATGTCATCGGCGACTTCGGCCGCCCCGGAGGATTCGCCGTCGGCCGCTGCTCCGGTTTCCCACTCCATGCGGCGGGCCACCTCGTCGATGCGTTCCGGGTCGTCCCGGAGGGTTTCGTAGTGGGCCAGGTAACGGTTGACCGTTTCCTCCTGGTCGCGCAGGTAGCGCTCCCAGTCGAATTCGTTCCAAGCCAGATCGCCGCGGTCTTCCCACTCGCTGTCGGAGGGGCCGTCAGAATCGTAATTGCTCATTGCTTGCCGGGACACTGAGCGGAGCCCGGGGTTGAGTGCAAAATAAAAAACCTGTGGGACCGGCCGCGCTTTTGCGGGTTGAGTCGGGCGGAGCGGAGCGGTTGGATGGCCCGGCATGGCCGAGGTGCATCACGAGTCGCTCCATTTCTCCGGGCGGGTGCAGGGGGTGGGTTTTCGCTACACCACGCTGCAGATCGCCAAGGAGTTCGAAATCACGGGTTTTGTGCGAAATCTGCCCGACGGACGGGTCCAGCTGGAGCTGGAAGGCACGCCGGCCGAGGTGCGGGCTTTTGTCGAGGCGGTCGAGGAGCGGATGCACGGCCATATCCGCAAGGTCGAGCGGACCGCGCAGCGCCGTCCGGCCCAATTCCGGGGATTTGTCATCGCATGAACGCGGGCGGACCAGGTGCGCTCGGGTTGGAGACGGTGACCAAGGACTATGCGGTTGGCTTGCGGGGAGTGCGGCTGCGGGCGCTGGACCGGGTGTCGCTGAGCCTCGACTCCGGGGAAATCTGTGTGCTGCTGGGGCCGAACGGTTCCGGGAAGAGCACTCTGCTGAAGATTGCGGCCGGTTTGCTGGTGCCCACGGCCGGGCGGTGTCTGGTCCACGGCGAACCGGCCGGCGGTCGGGAGGCAATGCGCCGGATCGGTTACATGCCCGAGTCCCCGGTATTCCCCGGCGGTTTCACGGCGGGTGAATGCGTGCGGCATTACGCCGCCTTGGGCGGGGCCGGCGGCGCCGCAGGCGTGGCGCAGGCGGATGCCGCCTTGGCCGCCGTGGGACTGGCCGAATGGTCCGGCCGCGAGGCGCGAACTTTGTCCAAGGGGCTCACGCAGCGGCTGGCCCTGGCGCTGGCCTTGGTGCATGATCCGCAGGTGCTGCTGTTGGACGAGCCGACGGCGGGCGTGGACCCCCGCGCGACGGCCGACATGCTGGAGTTGCTCGTGCGGCTGCGCGCGGCGGGGAAAACCGTGGTGGTGGCTTTGCATCAGCTCGACCAGGCGGCGGAACTGGCCGGTCGCGTGGTGCTGTTGCAGTCGGGCCGGATGAAGTTTGCGGGCGCATGGGCGCAATTCCTGGGGCCGGTCGCCGCGGCCACGGGCAGTGTCCAATCGCTGCTGGCCGGACTGCGCGGACGTTATCTGGAGTTGCTGGATGCCGCCGAAGGGGAGGGCGGGGCGCGATGAAACGCATCGGCCTGATCGCATCGGCCACCTGGCGCGCGAGCCGGCACCAGCGCGTGTTTGCGCTGACGCTGATCGCGGCGCTGCTGCTGGTCGCCGGCACCCTGTGGCTGCGTCCCTTCAACTTTGGCTCCTCGGAATTGAAGTTCGTCGCGGATCTCGGGCTGGGCATTCTTTCCCTCGGCGGTGCTTTTCTCGCGGTCGGGGTGACCGTGCAGGTTTTCTTCGATGCCACGGAAAACCGGACCCTGCATCTGGTGCTGACGCACGGGGTGCGCCGCGGCGAATTCATCCTCGGCCAGCTGGGCGGCGTCGTTCTCCTGCTGGGCGCCTTCACGCTGCCGGTGCTGGCGTTGCTGTGGTCCCTGTTGTGGGTGCGCGAAACCGCGCTGCTCGCGGATGCCGCCGGACTGTTGGACGGGGAACGCATGCTCCGGCCCGGCGGGGTGCTGGTCGCCGGCATGGCGCTGTGGCTCAAGGCGTGCGTGCTGGCGGCGGCGGTCCTGTGGCTCTGCACCTTTGCCGGGAGCCGGCTGTTTGCGCTCGGCACGGGATTTTTGCTCTTTGTCGTTTTTCACGCCCACCCGATGTTGGTGCTGCCGGGCGAATCCGCAGGCGCGGTGGCGACGGTTCTGGGCTGGTTGCTGCGCCTGTTGCCGGATTTCACGGCCTTCGATGCGGCGGCCGCGTTTTATGGTGACGGCCGCGATCCGGTGCGGATGACCGGGTATGCGATCGTTTATGTGGCGGCGTTCAGTTGGCTGGCGGCGCGCCAGTTGCATCAGCGTGAACTCTAGCCGGCGACACTATCTGACGGCGGCGGCGATTTTCATCGCGGCCGGCTGGCTCGCCAACGCGGTGGTCCTGCCGCCGTCGCCAACCCGCGCCGCACCGGCGGCGATACCGGCCACGGCCTTGTGGTGGAACTGGCTGGGCGGGTTGCGACCACTGGGCGCGAACTTTGCCTGGTTGCAACTGCAGGGAACCTGGGCCCGGGGAGACGTGGCGGGCTCCGTGGCCCTGATCCGGTTGGCCACGGGTTTTCAGCCCGAGTCGCTTTATTTTTGGGCCGGCGGGGTGCGCATGCTGGCCTTCGACCTGCGGTCGCGGTCCCAACCGGGTGCGGACGACGCCGCCCTGCGCCGGGCGGCCGGCCAGCTGCTGGAAGAGGCCCGCGGCTGGCATGAGGACAATCCCCACTACTGGATCGAGCGCGCCGGGGTCGAGCTGCACGCGTTCGGCGATGTCGGGAGTGCCGGCGAGAGCTACCGCCGGGCGGCTTTGCTGCCGGGCGCGCCCTACCATGCGGCCCGGCTGCATGCGCAGCTGCTGGTGCGGCAGGGGCGGCTGCAGGAAGCGCACGACTGGCTCCGCCGGCTGCAGCCCACGTTGCCGCCGGACGATCCCCGGGCGCAGGCGGAGCTGGTTGGACGCAGGATCCGGCAGCTGGAGCGTCTGCTGGGCCGGCCCGCGGACGAGCCGCAGGATGAACTTTGACAGGCTACGGCCGCCGACCAACGCTCCGACCGATTCAACGTGATCATTGATTACCCCTTTCTCCTGCTGGCCCTGTTGCTGCTGTTTTTCCCCCGTCAGTGGCTGCGATTTGGCCGCGCCGCCACACGGCCTTGGCGCCGTTGGCGGCGTCAGCGCGGGCGCCGGCGGGACCCGGCGGCGATTCGCGAACCCGGTGACACCCGGCTCCGGGCGGCGGAGGAATTTGCCAAGCCGCGCAACTACATCGACCTGTTGCGGGCCTTTGTCGGCGCGCTGCTGCTGCTGGGCAATGCCGCCTGGGGGGTGGAGCCGGTGGTGGCGCTGGACCCGGCGGCCGTGATGACCGGGGAAGAGGCGGGCCGGCTCAACGTCTGGCGGATGGCCCTGCTTTTGGTGGCGGTGTTGATCCAGTTCATCCGCTACGAAGGCCGGTTCACGCTTTACGCACCGCTCTTTTTCCTCGCCGGCCTGGGCTTCGCGCTTTGCGGCTTTTACGCCGGACTCCTGGCGGTTTTGGTGGCTTGGATCATTAATGCGGCCCTGCCGCTGACGCCGGCGGGGTTTCTCACCGCCTACTCGCTGCTGCTGTTTGTGCTCGGGCTGCTGTTCCGCGGGATGACCGATCTGCTGGTGGTTTTTGCGGCGGGCGTGAGCCTGCTGCCGGTGCTGGTCAGCCTGCTCTCGCGGCGGTCGCTGGCCGTTTTCACCAAGCGGCTCAAATAGGTGCGGCCGTGAACGTCCCGGGCACAACGCGTTGGGGAATCTGGTGGAGTGCCGCCCGGCCGCGCACGTTGCCCGCCGCGGTGGCACCGGTGGTCGTCGGCACGGCGCTGGCCGGCCGGATGGGCGGGCTCGATCCCGCGGCTGCGGGCATTTGTCTCGGCTTTGCCGTGCTGATCCAGATCGGCACCAATTTTGCCAACGACTACTACGACTTCATCAAGGGAGCGGACACGGCGGCGCGGGTCGGGCCGACCCGCGCCGTGGCGGCCGGTTGGGTGACGCCGGCGGCGATGAAGCGGGCGATGCTGGCGGTGTTTGCCGCGGCATTTCTGCTGGGCCTGTCGCTGATCGCCTGGGGCGGCCCGTGGCTGCTTGTGATCGGGGTGGCGAGCGTGGTGTGCGGTATCGCCTACACCGGTGGACCCTGGCCGCTGGCCTATCATGGCTGGGGTGATGTTTTTGTCTTCGTCTTTTTCGGGCTCGTGGCGGTGGCGGCCACGTTCTTCGTGCAGACGGGCACGCTGGTCCCGGCCGTGTGGCTGCTGGCGGTGCCGGTGGGTCTGCTCGCGGCCAATATTTTGGTCGTAAACAATTATCGCGATGCCGACACCGACGCCGCGGCGGGCAAGCGGACACTGGTGGTCAGGTTCGGCCGCGGCTTTGCGCGCGCCCAGTTTGGCGTTTCGCTCCTGCTGGCGTTTGCGCTGCTGCCCTTCGCCGTCTTGAGCCTGGGCGGCGACTGGTGGGTGTTGCTGCCCTGGGCATTGGCTCCCTGGGGCTGGGGATTGTGGCGACGGCTAAATCCCGCGGCCCCGCCGGGCGAGCTGATCGCCCTGCTTGGTGCGACCGGGCGGTTTTTGGCGCTTTATGCGCTGCTGATTGCCGCCGGCTTGTGGCTGGCCGCCCACCGGTAAATACAAAAGCCGTTCCGCCCAAAGGCAGAACGGCAGCAGGGCAGGGCGGCCACCGGCTCCGCCCCGAAACCGGCGGGATCAGAGATGGGCGGCGAGCTTGGCCTTGAGGGCCGCCTTGGGCATCATGCCCACGATCTGTTCGGCCACCGATCCGCCCTTGAAGAGCAGCATGGTCGGAATCGCACGGATGCCGAATTCGGCGGCAACGGTGTCGGCCTCGTCCACGTTCACCTTGGCGATCTGCAGCTTGCCATCCAGCTCGACGGCGAGCTCCTCCAAGATCGGGGCGATGGCCTTGCAGGGCCCGCACCACGGGGCCCAGAAATCCACGAGGAGGGGCGTGGTGGCGCCGGTGACGGCGGCTTTGAAGGTGTCGTTGCTGAGGTTGGCGATTTTTTCAGACATGGGAACGGTTGGTTGGAATCAGGATGGTCGGAAAGGGCGGGGTTGCAAGCGGCGGCTCAGTTCGGGGTCGAACGGTGCACGATTTCGGCCAGCTCGCGCGGCTCGACCTGGTGCAGCTGTTTGCCGCGGGCCTTGAGGGTTTCGAAGGTCTTGATGACCGTCTCGGTCATGCGGCCATGGGTTTCCTCGGAGCCGCCCACGATGGCGAACTGTTCGCCCGTGGTGATGCGCTTGTGCCCGTCGTCATGGTCGAGGCCGACGCCGAGCAGGCCGGCCTTGGGCGTGGGTTTGCGCTTTTTCTTCACGCGGTCACCGTGTCCGGGTTGGCCGGGGTTTCAAGTGGGATTTCTTCGACCGCGCTGCAGATGATGTCGGTGAAGGCTTCATCCTGGCGGAGGGAGAGTTTTTTGAGGCGGGTCAGCTCCAGCACGGCCAGAAAGGTGGCCACGAGCATGCGCAGGGTTACCTTGCCGGGAAAGAGGTCGGAGAAAACAAAGGTCTTCTCGGTGCGGATGCGGGCCAGGAGATACTCCATCTGGTCCGCGACGGTGACCTGCTCGTCCTGAATCTCGCCGACGACGAGCTTTTCGGCGAGCCGGCGGAGCACAATGTTGAAAGCGTTCCAGAGCTCGATGCGGTCCACGCTTTTCAACGGCCGGTCGGCTGCGTCGCCGAGCTGCGAGACATACCGTTCCATGAGGTCGTGCCGCAGGGTGATGAGCTCGTCGAGCTTGGCGGAGGCCTCCTTGAACTTTTTGTATTGGAGCAGCTGGTGGACGAGTTCCCAGCGCGGATCCACCTCGTCCTCCTCGGCGTTGGCGTCCACGGCGTGCATGCCCTTGGGCAGCAGCAGGCGGCTCTTGATCTCCATCAGGGTGGCGGCCATGACGAAAAACTCGCCGGCCACCTCGAGATCGAGCTGCTGCATCGTGCGCAGGACCTCGAGGTATTGCTTGGTCACCGACACGATGGGGATGTCGTAGATATCCAGCTCGTTTTTCCGGATGAGGAAGAGAAGCAGGTCGAGCGGGCCTTCAAAGACCTGCAGCTTGATACGGTAGTCGGAGTCGGGAACCACGCGGCGATGGTTGGGGGCGGGCGGGGGCGGGCAACGGAAAAATCAGCCGCGTCGCAACACCGCGCAGTAGAAGCCGTCGGTATCATGCCGGGCCGGCCGGATCCGCAGGCCCGGTCCGGACTGGCCAAAACCAAAATCAAGGGCCGGGGGGAGGAGCGAAAAACCGGCGTCCTGCTGCAGAAACCGTGCGACGACATCTTCGTTTTCCCGCCGGGCCAGCGAACAGGTCGCATAGATCAGGAGACCGCCGGGACACACATGCCGGGAGTAACGGTTCAGCAGTGCGGTCTGCCGGGCGGCGTGCTCCGTCAGGTCCGCGACGCCGACGGCCCATTTCAAATGCGGGGCGCGGCGCCAGGTGCCGGAGCCGCTGCACGGCGCATCCACGAGCACGCCGTCATAGAGCCCGGCCGGCGCCGCGGGGAGCACGGTCACATTGTCCAACCCTGCGCGGGCGGCGCGCCGACCGAGCTCCGCCAGTGCCGCCGGTCGGATGTCGTGGGCGTCCACGTGGCCGGTGGGACCGAGAATCCGGGCGAGCTGCAGGGTTTTGCCGCCGGCTCCCGCACAGGCATCGAGCCAGCGGCCGGTCCGGGGCAGGTCCGCGCTGGCCAGCAGCAGCTGCGAACCGAGATCCTGGATTTCAATCAGCCCTCCCGCATAAGCCTCGGATTGGGAGACATCGGCCTCGCTGCGCAGCTCCCAGGCGCCGGGCAGCACGGCCGATTCGTGCCAAACCCAACCGCGGCGACCGAATTCCGCGGCGACGATTTCGGGACGGTCGGTCTGGAGCCGGAGCCACAAGGGCGCGCGGCGCAGCAGGGCGTCACATTCGGGCGGCGACAGGGCTTCGGGATATTCCCCGGCGAGCCAGGCGGGGAAAAGCTCGGTAACCCTCTGCTCCAGATAAGCCGCCCGCGCCGTCAGGTCTCCCGGGCAAGGCGGCCATGCCGGACCGAGGGCGGCGCGGTAGGCCCGCGTGGCCGGAAAATCCGCGGCCAACCAGGCCGTGACATCGGCGGCGCGTTCCGGATCGGCTTGCAGCAGTGGCTCAATCCACGGCAGGTAGCGGCTGACCGTGTAAAGCAGTTCGCGGTAAAGGCGCCGGTCGCGGGAGCCGAAGGCGCGCCCGGCGGCGAGCAGGGACTGGAGCCGCTGCGGAAAGTCCAGTGCGCGCCAGTGCGGCTGCAGGCGGCTCGCCAGGCGAAGAAAGGTTTGGCGCTGGTTGCCGACGACGCTCATGGCGGGGCGCAGGGGATCGGCCCGTCAGAATCCCAGCACCTCGACGCGCAAGCTGAAGCCGAAGTCGCTTTCGCGGCGCGGACCGTCGTAGAAAGTTGCCAGATACTCGATGATCCAGGTGTTGTGCAGGTTTTGGCGCAGGCCGAGCGCCTGTTCGTTGAAGCGGCGCTGGCGGGCATCGTAGTGCAGCCTGGCGACAGCCTCGTAGGCCTCGTTGATACGTAGCCGAGGGCTGGCGACGTATTCCTCGATCTGACCGCGCAGGTAGTGGCTGGAAAAGCGGAGCGCCCAGGCGTCGCCGTCACGCAGGGTCAGCCCGGTGTTGAATTCCTGGAGGGCGAGACTGCGGGCGGAGAAGGACTGGTAAAATTCAAATTCCACCCAGGGGGCGGGCGTGAGGTTGAGGCCGGCATGAA
Source organism: Opitutaceae bacterium (assembly GCA_026125215.1). GTDB lineage: Bacteria > Verrucomicrobiota > Verrucomicrobiia > Opitutales > Opitutaceae > UBA2377. Next base: position 253 of record JAHCLN010000059.1, on the reverse strand, counting down.
TGGAAGAAAGCCGCCGCTCGCCGGCGGGCCGTTCATCGAGCCGCAGGTCGGCCGCGAGATTCAGGACGAGCAGATCGCGCGAACCGTAGGTGGCGTCCCGGGTTTGGAGGGTGTTGTCGAGACCCAGGCGGAGCGTGTGCAGCGGCCCGAGGTCGTCGAGGTGACGGATGTCGCCCAAGCCCAGGGTGGGGAGATACGTCGTGAAGGTGCGACGGTCGATCGACGGGATGTAGGCGCGGCCGCGCGTGGCATC
>JAHCLN010000058.1 GCA_026125215.1 Opitutaceae bacterium | reverse complement strand
GCCCGCGCCGCGATGGAAGGCGTGACCCTCGGCATGAACTACGGCCTGCGCCGATTGGCCGCGCTTGGCGTGAAAGCAAAGGAGATTCGCGTGACCGGCGGCGGCGCGAAATCCGCCGTCTGGCGGCAGATCATGGCGGATGTTTTCGGCGTGCCGGTCGTCGCGATGGTCGAGGATGAAGGCGCGGCCTTGGGCGGCGCGATCCAAGCGGCCTGGGCGCTGGCGCGGCAGACGCGGCCGAAGGCAGTGATCACGGAATTCACCGCCGGCACGGTGGCCTTGAACGAGTCCACGCGCTGTGAGCCGCAAAAAGCCAATGTCGCCCGCTACCGCGAGCTCCAGGCCCTGCAGGACAAGCTCAGCCTCAATCTGCGCGAGGTGTTTCCGCTTCAGCGCAAGTTGGCGGGATAACCGCCACTCTCACCGCGCTGCGCCCGGGCTGTGGCCGAATTTACCGCGGTAGGCGCGGCAGAAGGTGTTGCTGCTGGTGAAGCCGCTGGCGAGGGCTACGTCCCCGATGCTCAGGTTGGTGCCGGCAAGCATCGCCCGGGCGTGCTCCAAGCGGAGGCGGCGCAGCATGGCGCCAGGGGGCTCGGCGTAGCGGACGCTGAACTCGCGGATGAAGTGCTCGCGGCTGATGCCGCATTTTTGCGCGATACCCTTCAGGTTCACGGGGGACCGGAAGTGGTTTCGCACGTAGTGATGGCCGAACTCAATCGGGTCGCTCGTGCGCGTGCCCTGCACCTGTTCGCGATAAAGCGTGATGAGCAGGCGGTAAAGCAGTTCGGACTCGTGCAACCGGTCGCGAAACTGACGCTGGCGGTAGCGCTGGATGATTTCGTCCAGCAGCGCCGTGGCCTCGGCCGCGTCGGGCATGCGCACGATCGGGCCGAAGTCGGTGCGGATGCGGTCGAAAAGCGCCCGCGTGCCCGTGGGCGAAAAAGAGACAAACCGCAGCCGGTAGGGCTCGGTGCTCTCCGGCGGATAGCCGTAGGCCGTCGGTTCGTCATGGGTGAAGAGCATGGCGTGGCCGGGTGGCACCAGCCGACGGCCCTGCGCATCGCGGAACCAGGCGGCGCCGGCCTGCGTGCGCTGGATGACCAGGGCGGTGCGGCCTTCGCGACCGGTGTTTTCGAACCGGTAGGCGGGTGAGAGCTGGATCTCCTCGGCGGCAACGTTGACCACGGGAAACGGATCGGAGGCAGGCATGCCTGATGAATCACATTCTGCACATGCCGAATCAATCTTTTGCTATCGCATTGCCCGCTGCCACCATGAAGCTCGGCGGCGCACTTATCCTCCCAACCCCCGATTCAATCACAATCTTCCCATGAGCGTTTCGAAAAAACCCAAGGCCATCGGTCACACCGCCCACACGCATGACGCCGCCGCGGCCGGCCTGCCCGGCCGGCTGCTGCGCCCGATCAAGATCACGATGCTGGGTGCCGGCAGCGCGTTTACCCCGCGGCTGATGAACGACGTGCTCCGGATTCCCGGCGACCAGGGCGGCACGATTGCACTGGTGGACATCGACCGCGAGCGGCTGGCCACGATGACCAAGCTCGTCACCCGCCTCACGCAGCAGCTCGGCAAAACCAACTGGAAGGTGATCGGATCGGCCGACCGCCGCAGCGTGCTGCCCGGTTCGCACTACATCGTGAACTGCATCGAGGTGAGCGGCACGGCGTGCGTGCGTTTCGACAACGACATTCCCGCCAAATACGGCATCGACCAGTGCATCGGCGACACGATCGGGCCGGGCGGGCTGTTCAAGTCGATGCGGACCATCCCCGTTTTCCTCCAGGTGCTGAAGGACGCGGAGGAGCTCTGTCCGGACGCCATCGTGCTCAACTACACCAACCCGATGGCGATGATGTGTCTCGCGGCGGGCCGCACCTCCTCGATGCAGATCGTCGGTCTCTGCCATTCCGTGCAGGGCACGAGCCAGCTGCTGGCCGACCGGGCCGGCGTGCCGATCGGCGAGATGGAGTGGGAATGTGCGGGCATCAACCACCTCGCGTGGTTCACCAAACTTGAGCACCGGGGCCGCGACCTTTACCCGCTGCTCAAGCGCAAGGCGGCGGCGGATCTGGCGCGCGCCTTCAAGGAAGGCCGGCCGAAGAACCCGAAGCGGCTGAACCGCCACCAATGGGAAGCCGAGGAGTGGCACAAAGACATCGTCCGGAAGGACATGATGCTGCACTTCGGCGCCTTCATCACGGAGTCCAGCGGCCACCTCTCGGAATACCTGCCTTACTACCGCAAGCGGAAGGACCTCATCCAACAATATGCCCGCGAGGGTTACGACGGCGGCACCAGCTTCTACGCCGACAACTGGCCGACCTGGCGCAAGCTCGCCGACAAACAGCGGGGCCTGATGCTGGCGGGCAAGGAGCCGATGGAGTGGGAGCGCAGCTGGGAATACGCCAGCTGGATCATCGAGGCCCGCGAGAAGGATTCGCCCTTCCGCATCCACGGGAACGTCATGAACAACGTGAAGGGAGCGGGCCAGCTCATCACCAATCTCCCGGCCGACGGTTGCGTGGAGGTTGCCTGCATGGTGGACCGCAACGGCATCAACCCGACGCGCTACGGCACGCTGCCCGCGCAGATGGCGGCGCTGTGCGACTCCAACATGCGGATGTTCGACCTTGGCGCCCAGGCCTGCATCGAAAAATCCGTCGAGAAGGCGATCTATGCGCTGATGCTCGATCCGCTCACGGCCGCGGTCTGCAGCCCGGCCGAGATCAAGCAAATGACACTGGAGATGTTCAAGGCGGAGAAGAAATTCCTGCCCGGCTACAAGTAAGGCCAACGGCTGCGGGCGCAGGGCGGAGCCGCCGACCCCGCCCGCAATTGGTTGACCGCACCCCGGCCCCGCCGCCTCCCGGGGCTCAGCGGTCGCCGGCGCCGAAAATCTCCACCGCGGATTCGCCGGTGGATTTGCGCCATGCACGATACATGCCCGGCGTGTTGAAGGGCAGGGCGATGTGCCCGCGGGCATCCACGGCGATCACGCCGCCGGTCCCGCCGAGTTCGCCCACGCCGGCGATGACCGCGGCCGCGGCCTCCGCCAGCGTTTCACCGCGGTGCGCCATGCGCGCTGCGATATCGTGGGCGACGACGGCGCGGATGAAAAACTCACCGTGGCCCGTGGCGCTGACCGCACAGGTGCGGTTGTCGGCATAGGTGCCGGCGCCGATGACCGGCGAATCGCCCACCCGGCCGTATTTCTTGTTTGTCATGCCGCCCGTCGAGGTGGCGGCGGCGAGGTTGCCGTGGCGGTCGAGCGCGACGGCTCCGACCGTGCCGAACTTGCGTTCATCCGGTCCGTCCAGGCGGACTTTTTCCTCAAGGAAGGTCGTGTCCTGCCGGCGGGCTTCGAGTTCGCGGGCCCGCTCCCATTGCGCGCGGCGGCGTTCCGTGATGAAATAATCGTTCGGCACGGTCGCGTGGCCGAGGGTAGCGGCAAACTGCTCGGCCCCCTCGCCGGTGAGCATCACGTGCGGGGATTGCTCCATCACGTCGCGCGCAAGGCGAACGGGGTTGCGGATGTGGCGGACGCCGGCCACGGCGCCGGCGGCGCGGTCGCGCCCGTCCATGATTGCGGCATCCAGCTCGCAGGCGCCCTCGGCGTTGAGCACGGCCCCGCGGCCGGCGTTGAAGAGCGGACAATCCTCGAGCAGGACCACGGCGGTGGTGACGGCATCGAGGGCGGCGCCCCCGGCTTCAAGCACGGCATAACCGGCATCCAGGGCGGCTTGCAGGGCCGCGCGATACTCGGACTCCTGCCCGGGCGACATGTCGGCCCGGAGGATCACGCCGGCGCCGCCGTGGATGACGAGGGTGGGCGGAGGGGAGGCGGTTGCGGCGGTCATGCAGCCCAGGAGAAAGACGAGCAGTCGCGGCGCGGACATGATTTTCATCGGCCGGCCGCGGGGCGCTTGATGAAGAGTTGCTCCAGCGTCGCTTCCAGCCGCTCGCGCAGGATCCGGTCTTCCTGCTCGACGGTCAGGCTGTAGGTGCGGCCCTCGGTGACACGCTCCGCGAGCTCGATGCTGATGACGAACACGTGGCCGTGCCGGATGAACAGCAGGTTGCCGCGCTTCGCGTCCGGTTCGGTATTGGCGGGGTCGATGTTGACCCGACGGTGGAAGAACATCGTGCCCTTGGGCAGCAGCGTGTAAACGAAGAGGCTGCCGTCCATCAGCTCGGGTTCGAACCGGGTGCTCTCGATGCGCGAGCCTTCGAAGAGCTGCTGGAAGTCGGGAAAGACGAAATTGACGAAATAATACTGCAGGTAGTCCCGCAGGCCGCGGGTGGAGAGTTCCCAGCGTTGGGAGGCGTCCTGGGCGAAGGAGCCGATGCTCACATGCACGTTGAACTGGTCGCGGAAAACGACCACGCTCGGGGTGTCCGAGATGATGCCGCCCAACTCCGGCAGGACGGGCATGGTGACGGCATAGGTGCCGTTGGCGGCGTGGTAGGTGTTGCCCTCGACCCGGCCGTGCAGGGCGGAGAAGTCCTGCGCGACGGCGGTGGCGGCCCAGAGAATCAGGCCCAGCAATGGATAAAAACGTCGAGACATTGGTCCAAGGCTAGGAGGGAAACGCCGGCTTTCAAGCAGGCGCTGCGGAGGATTCGAGTTCGCGCCAAAGGGAGACCGGCACGACTTCCGGCCGGGTGGCGGCGGACAGACCGGCCGCGTCGAGGCGCGCGAGCCAGGCAGCGCCGCCGTGGGGCAGGCGGTTGCGAAGGATGGCGCCCAGCTGTTTGCGGCGCTGCTGGAAGCAGCTCCGGATCAGGGCGCGGTTGGCGGCGGAAAAGACATGGGGTTCCGGTTTGCGCACCAGATGCAGCAGGCAGGAGTCCACGTCGGGGCGCGGATAAAAACAGCTGCCAGCCACCCGGTGGCCCGGCGCCACGTCGTAGGCGGCCTGCAGGAAGATCGAGATCGCGCCGAAAAGCTTGGTGCCCGGGCGGGCGGCATAACGCTCCGCCGCCTCCAGCTGCAGCATCAGCACCATGCGTTCGGGCAGCGGTCCGCCGAGCACGGCCTCCATCCACGGCGAAGAAATCGCGTAGGGAAGATTGGCGACGATTTTGAAGGCCGGAGGGTTCTGCCCCGGGACCAAGCCCGCCAGCGGCAATTCGACGGCGTCGCCTTCCTGCAGATGGAGCGTGTGCGGAAACCGGGGGGCGAGGGAGGTGCGCAGGTAGGCGGCCAGCGTCGGATCCTTTTCCACCGCCCAGACGGTGGCGCCGGCTTCCAGCAACGCCGTGGTCAGTGTGCCCAGGCCCGGCCCCACCTCGGTCACGATGTCGCCGGCCTTTACCTGCGCCAGTTCGAGCGATTTCCGGACGATGTTGCCGTCCACAAGAAAGTTCTGCCCGAGAAAATGCTTCGGATGATGCCCGAGCCGGGCAAGAAGTTCGCGGGTGCCGGACGGAGTCAGGGGCATGTCAGGCCGCCTGAAAGGCGGCAATCAGGGCGGCCGGGTCGGGCGCGCGCATCAACGACTCGCCGACGAGGAGCGCGTGCGCGCCGCAGGCGCGGGCGCGGGCGGCATCGGCACCGTTGGTGAAACCGCTTTCGCTGACGGCGATCACGTCTTTCGGGAAAAGCGGGATGAGCCGCTCGGAGAGACCGATGTCGGTCCTGAAGACGGCGAGGTCGCGGTTGTTGACGCCGATGATCTTCGCGCCGTGCCGCACGGCGCGGTGCAGCTCGGCCTCGTTGTGGATCTCGAAGAGCGCGTCGAGCCCGGCGGCCTGCGCGGCGGTGTGGAGAGCACTGATCTCGTTATCGTTGAGCGCGCGGACGATGATCAGGATGGCGCTGGCGCCGGCCTCACGGGCTTGGACGACCTGGACCGGGTGGACCATGAAATCCTTGCGCAGGGCCGGAACGGCCGGCGGATTCTGCGCGAAGTCGGCCGTGACCTCGATGAGGTCGGCGAGGGTGCCGCCGAAGAACTCGGTGTCGGTGAGGATGGAGAGGGCGGAGGCCCCGGCCGCGCGGTATTTGCGGGCCTGGTCGAGGGCGGAGGCCCCGGCCTTGATGTCGCCGGCGGAAGGCGAACGGCGTTTGATTTCGGAGATGATGGCGAGTTTGCCGTCGGCCCGGCGCAAAGCGGCGGCGAAGGAGGGCGGCCGCGGGAGCCGCCGGTTCAGTTCCGCGAGTTCCGCGGGGTCAGCCGGGCGCAGCAACGGGGCGACCTCGCGGCGCTTGTGGGCCATGATTTCCGTGAGCTTGTCCATGAATGAATCACCACGAAACACACCAAACCCGCGAAAGGAACAGGAAAAATGCCCGGCTTTTTTGGTGTATTTCGCAGGTTTCGTCGTTACCCCAAGGACATGTCGCAGATTGACGAACTACGCCGGACCATTGCCCGGCTGCGGGGGCCCGGCGGCTGCCCGTGGGACCAGGAGCAGACGCACGCGTCCCTTGTGCGCTGCCTCATCGACGAGGTGAGCGAACTGATCGACACGATCGACCGGCTCGACCTGCCGCACATGCGCGAGGAGCTGGGCGACGTGCTCATCCAGGTGATTTTCCACGCCCAGCTGGCGGAAGAGGCGGGGCACTTCGACCTGGAGGATGTGGCGCGGGAGGTGAACGAGAAGCTCATCCGCCGGCATCCCCATGTGTTTGGCACGGGCAAGCTCGGCACGTCCGACGAGGTGCTCGTGCAATGGGAGCAGATCAAGGCGCAGGAAAAAAAGGGCGCTCCGGCCGGCTTGTTCAAGCCGCAGCCGCCCCGGCTGCCGGCGCTCATGTTTGCGGAGGCGGTTTGGAAGCAGATCCAGAAGCAGGGTCTGCGGGCACCCGCGGCGGTGGACGCGCAAAAGGTGGCCGAACTGGGCGGGCAACTGGACGAGGCGACGCTCGGCCGGCGGTTGTTCGAACTCGCGGCGGCGGCCCGGGCTCGCGGGCTTGATCCCGAGGGCGCCCTGCGCCGCCACACGTTGCAGGTGATGCAAGATGTTGAAAAAAGCGCCACCGCCCAAGGCTCCCCCGCTGCCTGACCGCCTGCTCGCGGAGTGGTGGACGCCCTTTGCCGCGCATCTGGCGGCCGAGCGGCGCTGCTCGCCCTACACGCTCCGCAACTACCGCCAGGCTTTTGAGGATTTTCACCGTTGGCGGCTCGCCGCGGGACTGGGGGACCGGGAGCTTGACGAACTGACTACCCGAAACCTGCGTGATTTCGTCATCGAGGCGCAGCGCCGCTACGGCCGGCGCACGCTGCACAACCATGTTTCCGGCCTCCGGGCGCTGGTGAAATACTGGGTGCGACAGGGCCGGCTGCGGCGCAATCCTTTCGTCGGCCTGCCGCTGCCGCGCCTGGAGAAGCGCCTGCCGCAATTCCTGACGGAGGAGCAAATGCGGCGCTTGCTGCAAGGCCCGCAGCGACTGCTCACGCAGGGCGACGCCGACGCCTTCACCGCATGGCGGGACCGCCTGGTCATGGAACTGCTCTACGGCGGCGGGCTCCGCGTCAGCGAACTCGTGGCCCTCAATTACGGGGCGATTGATTTCGACGAAGGCGTTGCCCGCGTTTTGGGCAAAGGGCGCAAGGAGCGGCTGTGCCCGCTGGGAGCCGTCGCCCTGGGCGTGTTGAAGAAATTCAGGACCGAGCTGGCCCGCCGAACCGGACCGGACGACCCGGTGGTGGTCAACCACCGGCACGACCGGTTGGCGGTGCGCGAGGTCCAGCTGCTGTTGAAACGTTATCTCGCGCTCGCCGGGCTGCCGCTCGACCTGACGCCGCACAAGCTGCGGCACAGCTATGCCACGCACCTGCTCAACGCCGGCGCCGACCTCCGGCTGGTGCAGGAGTTGCTCGGCCACGCGCAGCTTGCGACCACGCAGATTTACACCCACGTGACCGTGGCGCGCCTGCAGGAAATCTACGCCAAGGCGCACCCGCGGGCCTGAGCGGTCTCAGGCCGCGGCCGCGTCTAGGGTGTATTCCTGCATGTTCCGGATTGGCATTGTCCAAGCTGCCATGCCTGCTGTGCAACCCGTGAGACCACGCACATTTTCCGAGCTTTACTGCGAACAGCAGGGCATTGCGCCCGCCGAGTTCTCCCGTCATGCCTTCAGGCGGGCGTTGTATCCGCATGCCCGGTTGCTGGCGGGCGCAATCAGTCTGCTCGACTCAGATTACTTCTCCGCGGACCGCGATTTCGTTGAGGATGTGGGGCGACTGACCCGTTACCATGATTTCGTGAGTTCCGGCATGGACTACAGCCATCACCCGGCAAACCGCGGGTTTATGCGTCAGCTGCTGCTGGTGCGCGTTTCCACCGAGCGGATGCGTCGCATGGTCCGCACGGCGTTCCGGCAGACGTCCACCGATTCCGATGACGACCAGGGCACCATGGAGCCCTTTGAAGTGCCCGACAAACCCACGCCGCGGACATCCTGAAGCCGGCCGGCGCCAGAGGCGGCTGTTGGGCGGGCTGTGGGTCAGGGCAGCGCCAGCCGGCGGCTCGCGTTGTTGCCCGCGGCATCGTGGACGGTCAGTTCGAGAGAAGTGGCCCCGGCCGCGGCGGCCGCGGTGATCCCGAAAGTGAAGGTTTCCTCCTGTCCATCGAGGATGCCGTCCGCCGGATGCTCCACGGTGCCTTTGTGGCCGTTGTTCAGCATGAACTCCACGCCGGTCAAAAGGGACAGCGCGTCGCGCGTGCGCATGGTGACGACGAGATTGCCGGCGTCGCGGGCCACACCGGCCTCCAGGATTTCCGGCGGCGTGCGATCGACCAGCAGGTCGTCGGTGCCGAAGGTCACGCTGAGCCGGTCGGTGACGGGTCGGGGATCGGTCTCGGCGACCACCAGGCGCGTTTGGTAAACGCCTTCGGGCAGGTGGGAGATGTCGAACTGCGCGTGGCTGTCGCGTGTGTTGACGATAATGTCGGTCCAGTCCGTGTCGCCGGCGCGGCGCAGGGAGAAAGTGGCGACGAGGTTGTCGCCGTCGGGGTCGGTTACGGACCAGAGGACAACCTGCGCGCCGGTCTGGGGTGCCACCTGGCTGGCGGGCGAGGGGCTGCGCCGCGGGGCTTCCTCCCGGCCGGTGTTTTGGAGCAACTGGCCGAGGGAGGTGCTGATCGCCGGCGGCGCCTCGGGCGCGGGCACCAGTGCGTAGTGCGCGGGCAGCACGCGGAACTCCTGGAGCGAGGGCCGGCGGTTTTGCGGAAGATAATGCAACTCCGCCCGGTCGATTTCAAAGTCATGGCCGGAGGGCCGCAGCCGGAGCTGCACGTGGCGGCCGCGCAATCCGGCGACCCGCCAGCCGCCGTCCTGCAGCACGGCTTTTTGCCAGTCCGTCCAGCCCTCCGCCTCGTCGCTGCCGAAGCTGGCGCGCAGGTCCACCTGCAGGCGTTCGGCTGCGATGCGGGTGCCGGCGCCGAAGCGCACGGCGCCGATTTCGGCGGGCACCCCGAGGTCGAGGCGGCGGGTTTCGGCGCTGCGCACGGACACGCCGGGAAAATTGACCAGGCTGAGTCCGGCCGGATTGTTGCCGAGGGCGTAGAAAGCGCCGGGGATCCTGGCTGCGGGCAGAAGGGCGTTGATCTGGGCCGGGATGGCGCCCGGAAACGTCAGGCTGCGCTGGGTGGCGGGATCGTAGCCGAAGAGTTCGCCCTGTTCGCCGCCGGTGATCAGGATGATGTCCTGGTGGCGGTGCAGGTCGTAGAATGCGGTTTGGTTGCGCGAAGCGACGACTTCGGGGAAACCGCCGTCGCGGACCCAGAGCAACTGGCTGCGGCCGTTGAAGCGCTCCGCGCGCGGCGGCTCGGGGGCGGGCGGTGGCGGAGGCGCGGGCGCCGGTTCGTTCTCGGCGTTGCCGGTTGGTCCGCCTTGGTTTTCGGGCGCGGGCGGCCGCTGCGGGCGGTTTACCCGGGCGTCGCTCGGCTGGCTGGTGAAGGTCAGGGCGGCGTAGAAACCGCCGGACCAGGGCAGCAGGGCGGTGACCTCGGCATTGCGGTTCTCCACGAGAATCCGCGGTGGTCCGCCGGCGGCGGGAAATTCATACAGGTTGCCGCGCGGGGCGGAGCCCGCGATGATCCGGCCATCCGGTTGCCGGAGGAGACGCCGGATGTTGCGGTCGCGGATTTCGCCAAAGAGCGTGAGGCCGCGCGCCGCCAGGGCTTCGTCGGTGGCGAGCCGGGCGGGATCGTCGCCGCCCGCGGCGAATGCGGCGGGATCGACCCGATAGATGCGGCCCGGATTGCCGGTGGCCGCGAGCACCTGCCCGGTCTCGGGCAGCACCAGCAGTTCGAGCACGGAGTCCACGGGCAGGGCGGCGCGGGCGATGACCGCGCCCTTGCGGATGAGCACCAGGGTTCCTTGTGGTGACGTGCCGGCAAGTATGTCCCCGTTGGGCAGGCGGACGAGGGCGAAGACGTGCGTTTCCGGAAGATCGGCGAGAACCTCGGCGGGAATCTCGCCGCGTTGGTTGGGATTGATGTTGAGAATCCGGCCTTCGGGACCGGTTCCGACCAGCAGGCTGTCGCCATGGGCGATCATGGTCCACAGCAGGTCCGGTCCGAGCTTCACGTTGACCGGGCCGACCGAGGGGCCGGGGATCAGCCGGCCATCGGACCGCGTGGCGGTGCCCTGCAGGCTGCGGCTGGGAGTGTCGGCGAAGAAATCAACCGGCTGGCGTTTGGACAGCGGGGCGGCGCAGGCGAGCGTGGTGGCACCGGCCAGGAACGCGGCCGCGAAAAACGATGATTTTGGCATGGAGAAAGATTCAGTCCGCCACACGGAAGCTGCGGCGGAGCGTGGTGGTCACGATGCGGCCGTCGAGGCGGCGCGTTTCCCACAAAGGCGCGAGCGCGGGGCGGCTGTAATAGCGCGATTCGTCGGCCTGACGCGCGATCCGCTCGAGCGAACCCGGCAGCTCGCGCGTGCTTGTGGCCTGGTCGATGAACAGCCGGGTGCCCTCGACAACGGCGATGTAGAGCCCGTCCGGCTCGCGGTAGCCGCGGACCACGCCGAGCAGGGAGGAAAAGCTGCGGAGCTGCGCCGGGGTGATCGGATTGGCGCGGCCGGTGAGCTGGTCGAGTGCGACGCCGTTGGCGGCGACGAGTTCCAGGGTCTTGCCCTGCCAGTCGGCGGGCACCGGGATGGCGATGGTTTCCTGGGCCGGCACGCCTGGGTAGTCGCGCCATGCGATGGTCACTTCGAGTGACTGGCCCGGGGCGATCACGCTGCGGGAGAGCTGCACCGATTCGAGCGTGGCCTGCGGATTGGCGGCCAGCGGCGTGACCTGCACGCGGATGCCCGAGGGGAAAACGGATTCGTAGGGGTTTTGCAGGACGGCGGCGATGTCGCGGACAAAGTCGTTGAGCCCCTGGCTGATGCCCTGCGGACCGCTCAGCAGCCGGATGGTCGGGACCTGTTCGCCGTTGGGAAACACGAAGTCGGCCTGGATGCGCGCGCCGTTGGTGAGGCCGGCGTCGTTGGAGCCCATGATGGCCTGTGCGGCGCCCGCACCGATGACCACCGGGGTGAGCTGGGGATGGCGGGCTGCGCTGAAGCGGAGCGATTTCGGCTGCTCGCCCGGGCGGTTGATCGTGATTTCCACCGGCATCATGGCCGGCACCGGGCCGAGTTCGCCGGCCACGGCGGACAGGCGGTCCTGATTGATCGTGCCGATGATTTCGCCGGTGTTGGCGACTTTGAGAGAATTGAGGTTGGAGGGCAGGATGGCGACGATCTCGGCGCGCGCCATGGGCAGGGCGACTTCACCGAGGCTCATCATCGGATGGCCAAAGGCCACGACGCGGTCGTCCTCCACGTAGGAAACGGTGCCGGTGGCCGCGAGGGTGATGTCGCCGGTGGTCACCGCGACCGCCACGGCATCGCCGGGCTGCAGGCTGCGGCGCGCATCGGCGGCGGGCGCCGGGACCATCTGTCCGCCGAAGCCGGTCATGCGCAGGCCGAGGGCGTTGAAATGCGGCGCGAGCCAGTCCACGACCGACGGGGCAATTCCGCCAAAGGCAAAAACGGGGGTCAGCGGCTGGAAGGTTCCGGCCGGGTTGGCATCCGCGGTGCGCACGGCCAGCGAGCCGCGGTTGGCCGCGGTCCCGGCCGCGATGGTCGCGGCGGACTTGCGGCTGACCTCGATCAGGTCCTCGACCGGCGTGAACCCGGCATAGCGCACGGTCTCGAATTTCTGCACCTGATAGGCGAGCGCGCCGGCGAGGCGGCCGTTGATGTAGAGCGGGCTGCCGCTCATGCCGGCCACGGCGCCCATTTTTTGCACGCGCTCATCCGTGAGCTGGCAAAGGATGAGCGATTTGCCGGGACCCAGGGCATTGCGCACCACGCCGGTGACCTCGACTTTGAACGGCTCGGGTTCCGTGCCTTGGAAGACGGTCCAGACCTCGCCCTGCATGCCCGGTTGCAGCTCGTCGAGCGGCATCACCGGCGCGTCGGCGGGCCGGCCGGAAGCGGTGCTGCCGAGAAGCAGAAGCCAGAGGAAGAGGGCAGGGCGAAAAGTCATGTGGCGACAGGATGCGTCAAACTTGATTCATCAAAGTTCCTTTATGGCGCGGGTGATGATTTCGCAAGCGCGGTCCACGGCTTTCCCGTCGTGGGCCGTGCTCAGAAACCACGCTTCATAGGCGCTGGGCGGCAGGTAAAGGCCGCCGGTGAGACAGGCGTGGAAGAAGCGCCCGAAGAGCTTGGCGTCGGAAGTCAGGGCGCTTTCCATGTCGCGCACCGGTTTGGCGGTGAAGAACAGACTGAACATCGAGCCGACCTGCGGGGCTTGGAGCGGGATGCCTTTCGCTTGGGCGGCGGCGAGCGCGGTGGCGCAGATTTTTTTGCCGAGCGCGTCGAGCCGGGGGTAGGGTTTCACTTCGTCGAGCAGGCGCAGCTGGGCGATGCCCGCGGCCATGGCCAAGGGATTTCCACTGAGGGTGCCCGCCTGATAGACCGGACCGAGCGGCGCGAGGTAATCCATGATCTCGGCGCGTCCGCCGAAGGCGCCGACCGGCAGGCCGCCGCCGATGATCTTGCCCAGGCAGGTGAGGTCGGGGGTGATTTGTTCGAGTTCCTGCACGCCGCCCCGGCTGATTCGGAAGCCGGTCATGACTTCGTCGAAGATGAGCACCGTGCCGTGGGCGGCGGTGACATTGCGCACATGGCGCAGATAACCGGGCAGCGCGGGGATGAAACCGGTGTTGCCGATGTAGGGTTCGAGGATGACGCAGGCAATCTGGCCGCCGTTGGCGGCAAAGGCAGCGTCGAGGGCGGCCGGGTCGTTGAACGGCAGCACGATCGTCTCGCGGGCGAACGAGGCGGGCACGCCGGCGCTGTCGGGATTGCCGTGGGTGAGGGCACCGGAACCGGCCTTGATGAGCAGCGAGTCGCTGTGCCCGTGGTAGCAGCCGGCGAACTTGATGATCTTGTCGCGTTTAGTGAAACCGCGCGCGAGGCGGATGGCCGACATCGTGGCCTCGGTGCCGCTGCTGCACATGCGGACCTTCTGGATCGAAGGAAAGAACGACACGATGAGCTCGGCCATCTCGACCTCGTAAGGATTGGGCGTGCCGAACGAGGTGCCGCGTTCCAGCGCGTCGGCGATGGCGGCCTTGATGCGCGGATGGTTGTGCCCGTGGATGGCCGGTCCCCAGGTGCAGACGAAGTCGATCAGCTCCCGGCCGTCGGCCGTGGTGAGCGTCGCGCCCTGCGCGGACTTCGTGAAGAACGGCGCCCCGCCGACGGAGCGGAAGGCCCGGACGGGCGAATTGACGCCGCCCGGGATGAGCTGCTGCGCGCGGGCGAAGAGTTGTTCGGAGGAGGAAGGCATGGGACTTATAGCCGTAGTGGGCCCATAAGGCTTATGGGGAAGAAATGAAGAGGGGATGGCGCGGGTTTGCGCTCAGCTCACGTATTTCTGCACGATCGGGATGCGGCGGCCGACGCCGAAGGCGAGGGGGGTGATCTTCAGGCCGGGGGCGGCCTGCTTGCGCTTGTATTCGTTGAGATCGACCTTGCGGACGACATCGTTGACCACCTCGGCGGCGAAGCCCTGCGCAACGAGGTCGGCGCGCGAGAGCCCTTCCTCGACATAACCGCGCAGGATGGCATCGAGCACGTCGTAGGGCGGCAGGCTGTCCTGATCCTTCTGCCCCGGACGGAGTTCGGCGCTCGGCGGCTTCTCGATCGTGTTGGTGGGAATGATTTCGCGCTCGCGGTTGATCCAGCGGGAGAGTGCGTAAACCTGGGTCTTGAAGACATCGGAGATGACCGCGAGCCCGCCGGCCATGTCGCCGTAAAGCGTGCAGTAGCCGACGGCGACCTCGCTCTTGTTGCCGGTGGTGAGGAGCAGCGAGCCAAACTTGTTGGAGAGCGCCATCATGAGGACGCCGCGGATGCGCGCCTGGATGTTCTCCTCGGTGACGTCGGCCGGGAGGCCGGCGAAGATCGGCCCGAGCGCCTTTTCGCAGGCGGCGACGGCGTCGGCGATGGCAATCGTCTCGAAGCGGATGCCCAGGTTTTCCGCCAGCCGGCGCGCGTCGTCTTTGGAGTGGCCGGAAGAAATCGCGGAGGGCAGGGAAACACCCATGACGTTTTCGCGGCCGAGCGCCTCGACGGCGAGTTCGGCGACCAGGGCGGAGTCAATGCCGCCGGAGAGGGCGACCAGCGCGCGCTTGAAGCCGCTCTTGTGCGCGTAGTCGCGCAGGCCGAGGACGAGGGCGGCGTGGATGTCCGCCATCTCGTCCTGCGCAAAACTCCGGTGTGCCGGGCGTGCGACCGCGGCGGTGTCCACGATCTGCAGGTCCTCGCCAAATGCCGCCAGGCCGGCGTGCACGCCGCCGCGGGCATCGGCCACGAGGGAGCGGCCGTCAAAGACGAGTTCGTCATTGCCGCCGACGGCATTCACGTAGGCGACGGGACAGCCAAGCTTGCGGGCGGCATCGGTCACGAGCTGCTGGCGCACCGTGCCTTTGGCGTGATACCACGGGCTCGCGGAGAGGTTGACCATCAGATCGCACCGCTGGCCGGCAAGCTGGGCGACCGGATCGAGGCCGCTGTAAAGCCGGCGGGTGTTGATCATCGGGTGGGTCCAGATGTCTTCGCAAATGGTCACGCCGATGCGCAGGCCGGCATGCGTGATGACGACCGGCTGCGGGGCCGGCTCGAAATAGCGGTCCTCGTCAAACACGTCGTAGGTGGGCAGGAGGCACTTGCGGGCATGGGCGACCACCCGGCCGCGGTGGCAGAAGGCCGCGGAGTTGTAAAAAGGCCGGCCTTCGCCGGAGACGTTGGGCTCCACGGTCCCGATCAGCGCCGGCACCCCGCCGATGGCGGCGGCGATGGTGTTCAGCGACTCGACGATGTCCGGCACAAAGCGGCGCTTGAGCAGCAGGTCGCGCGGCGGATAGCCGCAGACCACGAGTTCGGGAAAAACCACCAACTCGGCGCCTTGGGCGACCAGGGAGGCGTAGGCTTCGAGGATTTTCCGGCGGTTGCCGGCAAGGTCTCCGACGATGGTGTTGAGCTGGGCGAGTCCGAGGCGCATGGCGGGTGGAAACCGGTGAAAGTGGAGTGAATTCCGGCGACTTACAACTCGCAAGGCTTGCACTTCCGGCCGGTCGGGGGATTGGTTGTGACCTGAGCATGCGAAAGTTAAGTCATCTCCTTTTTCTCGGCACATGCTGGCTGACGGCCGGCCTGAGGGCCGAAGCCCCCATCAATTTGACGCTGGCCGAGGCGCTGGCGACGGCCGAGCGCACCAGCCTGCAGGTTCTGGTCGGCCGCGAAACGGTGAACCAAGCCGTGGAGGCTGCGCTGCAACAGCGCAGCAACCTGCTGCCGCAGGTCACCCTCGACGCCACCCAGCGGCGGAGCCGCACCGCCTCCGTCGGCGGCGCGCTCGTCAGCAGCGGCATCAACAATCGGTTTGACGCCCAGCTCAACGGCCGGCTCGACCTGCTGAATCCCCAGCGGATCGCCACCTACAAGGCGGCCACCTACGCCGAGGCCGTCGCGCGCCTGGGCGAGGAGCAGACCCGGGAGATCGTGCTGGCGACCGTCGCCACGACCTATTTCACGCACCTGCGCAACCTGCGCCGGACGGAGGTGCTCGACGCCAACATCACCCGGGCCAACAGCCTCCTGCAGCTGGCGCGCAACCAGCTCAACGCGGGCGTGGCCACGCAGATAGATGTCACCCGCGCCGAGGCGCAGCTGGCGATCGACGAACAGGCCCGCCTGCAGCAGGACACGCTCCTTCAATCCAGCGAGCTGCAGCTCAAGCAACTGCTGGCGTTCGACCTCGGCCGGCCCCTGCAGCTGGCGGAGTTCAACGTCCGCCGCCGCGAGCCCAGCGCCTACACGGCCAGCCTGGAAGAGGCGGCCTTCGGCCTGCGGGCCGACCTGCGCGGGGCGCGCAAGCTGCTGGAGCAAAACGAACTCGAGGTGCGGGCGGCGCGTTTCAGCCGGCTGCCTTCCTTCGCGCTGATCGGCAGCTATGGTTATGCCACGGCCGAGGCGTTCGACAACAACGAGACCAACGTCTGGTCGGGCAGCGTCGCGCTGAGTCTGCCGGTGTTTGACAGTGCGCGCAGCCGCGCGCTCACCAACATCGCCCTTTCCCGGCGGCGGGCACAGGAGCTGCGGTTGCAGAATCTCGAAACCGAGATCAGCGCGGAACTGCGCCTCGCCCGGCAGGATGCGGCCTCCCGCCTGGCGCAGATCAACGTCGCCGAAAAGGGTTTCCGCCTCGCCCAGGAGGAACTCACCCTGGCCGGCCGGCGTTTCGAACAGGGCGTGGCCGACAACCGGGAATTGATCGAGGCCCAGAACCGGCTGGCGGCGGCATCCGACAACCTCATTGAGGCCGGCTACCGTTACAACCTGAGCCGCTTGGAGCTCGCCCGGGCCACCGGCCGCGTGCGCGCCATTTTGGACGAGCAGGCGGAATGAACCCCTTGATCCTCGCGTCCGCTTCGCCGCGCCGGCGCGAGCTGCTGGCGCAGCTGGGGTTGCCGTTCACGGTCGTGGTGGCGGAGGTGACGGAACAGGAGGACCCGGCCGCTGAGCCGCGGGCCCTGGTGGCGCACAACGCCGCGCTGAAGGCCGACTGGGTGGCCGCCCGGCACCCGGAAGCATGGGTGCTCGGGGCGGACACGACCGTGTTTCTCGACCGCACCGTGTTCAACAAACCCCGCGATGCCGCCGAGGCGCGCCAAATGCTGCGGCAACTTTCGGGGCGCACACACACGGTTTACACCGGCCTGGCCCTGCGCCGGCAGGCGTCCGGCTATCGGGCGGACGGGGGCGAAGCCAGCACCGTCACCTTCCGGGAACTCTCCGCCCCGCTCATCGAGGCCTACCTCGCCAAGGTCCACACGCTGGACAAGGCCGGCGGCTACGGCATCCAGGACCACGGCGAGATGATCGTCGCAGGCTGGACCGGATCTTTTTCCAACATTATGGGACTGCCCTTGGAGGCGACGAAACAAATTTTGACGGACGCTGGTCTCCTGCGCTGACTCCCTGACGTCTTAACCTTTCCATGACCGAGCTGAAAACTCCGCCCCAACGCCGGCCGCGCCGCCTGCCGGCGCCCCGGCTTTCCCGCGATGCGGACACCCGCTCGATCCAGATCGGCGTGCTCGGCACGATCATCGTCCATCTCCTGCTGTTCCTCATTCTGCCGAAGCTTCTCCGGCTGGAACCGGCCGAAATGATGGCGCGGGCCCCGGTGCCGCCGCAGTTCGACATCGAGCTGGCCCAGGACGAATTTGCCGACGCCCCGGAGGAGCCGCCGTCCCGGTTTGTGGAAGTCAATCCCGACGCGCCCGACAACGTGCCCGACAAGACCAACAATTTCGGCGCCCAGAACCAGCAGGCCGCGCAGGAGAAGCCCAGCCCCGAGACCGGCGCGGACCGGCCGGCGATGGAGGGGCGCACGGACATCGAGTCCAACCAGATCGTCAGCGGCCAGCTGACGGAGGAGCTGGAGCTGGCCGCCCCGCCGGCCCCGCGCATCGACCCGAGTCTGGTGGCGCAGCCGGCCGCCACCGTGCCGCGCCTGGAGCAAAACCCGCTGCCCGGGTTTGAGAAAAACCAGGGCGAGGCGGAGGAAAGCTACGGCAGCAACATCGCGAAGTTTCCCGATAGCGTTGCGCCGGTGCCGGAACGGGTCGAGGGCGTGCAGGCCGTTCCCCTGATCCAGGGCGCCACCGGCTTCGCCCCGCAGATCGATCCCAGCAACCCGCGACCCGCGCCGCGGCTCGAGCGCCGCGCGCGTCCCGCCATCTTTTCCGAAAACAAGATCGGCACCGCGAACATCGGCCCGGTGGCTTTCGACGCCAAGTGGAGCAACTACGGCCAGTATCTGCAGCAGCTGATCGAAACCGTGCAGGTCCAGTGGGACCGCATCCTGATCCAAAGCCGGAATTATCCACCCCGCGGGACGACGGTGGCGGTGAAGTTCCGGCTCAACCACCTGGGCGAGGTCACCGAGATCATCGATGTGCGCAGCGAGTCGGGCAACGAGCAGGCCAAGCGCAACTGCATCAGCGCCATCACCGACCGCTCGCCCTACGGGGAGTGGACCGACGACATGAAGACCGTGCTCGGGGAAACCCAGGAGCTGACCTTCACGTTCTATTACCTGTGAGCGCCGCGGGCGACGATTTCTGGACGCAACTGCCGCTGGGCGACGGCGTCGTTCTCCTAACGCACGACGCCAACGGACTGGCCGCCCTCTCGAAACCGGCCGGCGTGCTGTCGCATCCCAACACCGCCGGCGACCTGCCGCGGGCGCTGCTGCGGGCGCCTTACCGGGCGGAGGGCGAATATTTTGCCTGGAACGGACCCGACGGCCGCGAAAACCGCCTCTGGCTGCTCAACCGCCTCGATTCGGCGACCTCGGGCGTGATCCTGGTTGCCGCCGAAGAGCCGCTGGCCGCCGCGGTGCGGCTGCACTTCCGCCAGAAGCGCGTGCACAAGGTTTACAATGCACTGGTTTTCGGCCGGCCGGCCGCCCCGCAGCAGGTCTGGCGGGACCGGCTTGCCGTGGAGAAACGCGGCGGCCAGATCCGCACTTCGGCCGCGGGCCACATCCCGGCCGAATGCCAGATGCGGGTGCTGCGCCCGGGCGCAGCGCGGGACCTGCCCCGCACACTGCTGCAACTGGAGCCGCTCACCGGTCGGAGCCACCAGCTCCGCGTGCAATGCGCGAAAAGACATCTGCCCATCGTGGGGGACCAGACCTACGGCGACTTTGCCCGGAACCGCGCCTTTGCCAAGGCCACGGGCGAGAAACGGCTCTTCCTGCATTCGCTGCTGACGGAGTTCGAGTATGAGTTTGGCGGCCGGCGCAGCCGCTTCGCGGCCAAGGCTCCGCTGCCGCCGGAATTCACCGCGGCCGGCTGACACGGCCGGAGATTGACAAACCCCGTGGCGGCCGGCACCCCTTGCGCCTGTGAACCGCTGGACCACCGCCTTTTTCTCCTTTGCTTTCCGGGGCTATTTTAGCCGGAAAAACGAGGGCGGCTGCCGCGAATCCTGAAACTGATTTCCCGACCAATTCGCAAAAAAGCCGCCCCCGCAAGGGCGGCTTTTTTGTCAGCCCAGCAACCAGAACGCCATGATCCTCCCCAAGTCCAACCGACTCACCGAAGCCCAGGTGGCCGAAGTCACCGCCATTGTCGCCGAATTCGGCTGCAAAATCCAACCGATCATCGGCGCGGTGCGCACGATCTACGCCATCCTCGGCGACGAACGCGACGAGCTGATGATCAACCGCCTGGAGGGGCTCGACTACGTCGACCGCATCGACCGCATCCAGTCGCCCTTCAAGCTCATGGACCGGCGCTCCGATCTCGCCAACGGGCGGCTGACGCTCGGCGGTGTCACGCTCGGCCGGGAATTGTTCGTGATCGCCGGGCAGTGCACGATTGATCCGAAGAATCCGAATTTCTTCTACGAAACGGCCCACGCCGTGAAGGAAGCCGGGGCGCAGATGCTGCGCGGCGGCGTGTGGAAACCCCGCACCAACCCCTACACCTTCCAGGGCGACACCAAGTCGCTCGACATCCTCATGGAAGGCTCCCGCCGCACGGGACTGCCGGTGGACACCGAGGTCATGGAAGAGGAGCACATCAAGCTCGCCCTCGACGCCGGCGTGACGCTGCTCCAGGTGGGCGCCCGCAACGCGCTCAACTACTCGCTGCTCCGCGCCATCGGCCGGGCACTCGGCACCCGCACCGACCGGGCCGTTCTGCTCAAGCGCAGCATCCACATGGGGGCGGTGAACGAGTTCATCTCCGCCGCCGAATACATCGCCGCCTTCGGCAACCCCAACATCATCCTCTGTCCGCGGGGCACCAGTCCGGGGCTCGACGGCTACCGCAACCATCCCGACGAAAGCATCACGCCGCTGCTCAAGGAAAAGACCTGGGCCGCCGTGGTCGTGGATCCGTCGCACTCGGTCGGCAAGGCCGC